>NZ_VRVF01000042.1:0-42848 GCF_008040045.1 Methylobacterium sp. WL8
AATCCAGGGCTATCAACCCCAAACCACCTTGCCCGTCTTGGAGAACCGTGATACCGAACCAACCACTCGGTGGTCCGCCTCAGCGGTGGGAGGCGTCTAAGCCCACCTAAATCCCCTGTCAACCCCGAACCCGGCACCAAGGCCAGACCCGAAACCGACAACACCGCCGACACAAACACCAGGCCACCCGGCTCACGCCAGCTGCCCCTTCGCTCGTCATGTCGGTGGTCCCGAACCAGAACCGCGTCGCCGCCGCCCCCGTTCGATGAACAGGGGTATACGGACACCCACGCAGCCCGTCAACAGGCGAAATGGAACTTTTGCGGATTTTCACGACACAGACATGACAGAGACTGGAAGGCGGCCCCGAGGCGAACAGCGACGCCCTTCCATGACCCGGGGGGCATCCGCGTCGCGGAACGATCCGCCCCCCGATCCGTAGAACCGCGTCGCCACGGGGGCGGCACGGAGCATGCGCGATGGCGATCAAGGCCTTGAACGACCGCAAGAAGCTGTCGAACGACTTCAACGAGGCCAACGACGCCTTCATCGATGCGGTGCTGACCGCGCTGAAGGCCGACGAGATGCCTCTGGAGCTGGCGCGCGCCTACCTCGCCCACCCGGTGGCGATGATGCATTCGGACGGGGCGCAGGCGGTGGCCAACTACTTCGACCGCATTCTGGCGCAGCGCCCGCGGATCGACTGGACGCCGGGCGAGTAAGGCGATCGCTCAGAGCGCAGGCGGGGAGAAGCCGCCGAAGCTCGCCTCGAGATGGCGGCCGAGCGCCAGGGCGACGTCCTCGCGCCACGGATGGGCCGCCACCTGCAGGCCGATCGGCATCCCCTCCGGCGAGGTCCCGACGCGGACCGCCACCGCCGGCCAACCGGTGAGGTTGTGGTTCTGGGCATAGCCCGCCCCCCGTTGCAGCACCGGATCGAAGCTGGTGCCGTGCGGCGGCGCCACGTAGGGTAGAACCGGGGAGAGCACCGCATCGTAGCCGTGCAGGAACGCGAGCTGCGCGTTGCGGAACGCGTCCCAGCGGTTGAACGCCGCCAGCGCCGCGGTGATGTCGGGCATGGCCGGGGCCGCGCGCGAGTTCAGCGACTGCTCGAACAGCGGGGAGATCCGGTCGGTGCCGATCGATCTCAGGAAGGCGCGGGTGCCGGCGCCGCCGTCGCCCCGGGTCATGTCGTAGTAGATGGCAGCCGCCTTGTCCGCGTCCGGCAGGCGACGCTCCTCGACAGCGAGGCCCGCCTCCGCGAAGGCCCGCGCCGCCGAGCGGATCGCGGCGGCGATCTCCGGGGTCGGGGCGGAGGCGCCGTCGTCGTCGAAGTAGGCGAGCTTCATTCCGCGCAGGACGACCGCGCGGGGATCGCGCAGGGGCATGTCGACGATGGTGTAGTCGGAAAAATCCGGCCCGGCGACGACGGGCAGCGCCAGCGCGAGGTCGTCGACGCGACGGGCGATCAGGCTGACGTGGAACACGCTGTTGCGCGCGCCCATCGGCCGGGGGAACTGCCCGGTGCGCGGAATGCGGCCGGAGGTCGGCTTCAGGGCGGCGAGGCCGCAATAATGCGCCGGCACGCGGATGCTGCCGCCGGCATCGGTGCCGAGGCCGAGGGGCGAACCGCCGGCGGCGACGATCGCCGCCTCGCCGCCGCTGCTTCCGCCCGGGGTGCGGGCGAGGTCGTAGGGGTTGTTGGTGCGGCCGTAGACCAGGTTGTCGGTCTCCAGCGCGCCGGCGAGCTCCGGTACGTTGGTCTTGCCCAGCACGATCGCGCCGGCCGCGCGGAGGCGGGCCACCGCGGTGGCGTCGGCCTTCGGCACGAAGCCGGCGCGGCCGAGCGTGCCGCCGGTGCAGATTACGCCCGCGGTCTCCAGCGTGTCCTTGATCGTGACCGGCACGCCGTGGAGGGGTTTTGGTGCCTCGCCCCGCGCCAGGGCAGCGTCGGCGGCGGCGGCCTCGCGGCGGGCTGACTCCGCCGTGACCTGGACGACGGCGTTGAGCCGCGGGTTGACCGCGGCGATGCGGGCGAGATGCGCCTCCACCACCTCGACCGCACTGTAGCGCCGGCTGCGAATCGCCTCGGCCAGCTCGCCCGCCGAGGCGGCGGTGATGGCGTTCGCCTCGGTCCCACGGGCGGGCGACGCCGCGACGGCCGCAGCCGTCGCGATGCCGCCGAGCAGGGTGCGCCGGTCGATGGTGGGGGTGTCGTGCACGTGCGCCCTCCGCTCAGGTGTGAGGACCGAGGCATCTTCCGTGCCGACGAGGCCGGGAATGACAGGTGGTGCCGCGCATCCCCTCTCCCCGCATGCGGGGAGAGGCCCGCACGGACCTCGTCGTCCGTGCGGGGAGCGAAGGCGAAGCCGAAGCGGCGGTGAGGGGGAGGTGGCGGACTTGGCTCTTCCGGCCAAGCCCCCTCACCTTCGGCTACCGCCTCGCTTTGCCGACGACGAGATCGGCAAAGCCCTCTCCCCGCACGCGGGGAGAAGGGGTGCACCTTAGTTTGGGTGATGCGTCGTCGGTTCCTTCCGTCAGTACCCCTTCTTCACCTGCGCGAGCGCCCCGGTGAGGCCGCGGGCGATGCGGGCGCGCTCGTCGGGCGATGCGTCGCGGGCGACGACCACGTATTCCCGGCGCGAGACCAGGGTCAGGCGCTGCAGCCCGTATTCCTCGTCCTCGACCTGGGTGAGCTTGGTCCAGAGCGGGTTGAAGCGCCATTGGTGGCGCTCGCCGCGGTGGCTGACGCGGGTGAGCAGGATTTCGAGCTGCGAGATCATCACCTCCTCGAAGGAGCGGCCGCGGCGGAAGCTGACCTTGAGCGCGGCGTAGATCGCCAGCATGTCGAGTCCGAAGAAACCGGCGATCGGCCAGAAGCCCATGCGCCAGCACCACACCGAGATCACCAGGGAGACCAGGCAGCAGCCGGTCATCACCACCTTGAAGCCGACGCGGCTGAGGGATTGGGCCGGCCGGATGGTAGCCGAGAAGACCGGCTGGTCGATGGTGTCGGGATCGAGGCCGTCCGGGTGGACGTGGAGGTTGCCGCTCGCCATGGGGCCAATATAACCCGACGATGCCAGCCAGGAAGCCGCCCGCCGTGAAGAAAGCCGCGATCGGGGCCACGCTCGCCCGACCGATCGTCGCACGCGCCACCCGCGCGCCCGAGCCCGTCGGGCCGGAGACCCTCGTCGAGATCTTCTCCCGCCTGCGGGCGGCCGACCCGGAGCCGCGGGCCGAGCTCGAATTCCTCAACCCCTACACGCTGCTCGTGGCGGTGGTGCTGTCGGCCCAGGCGACCGATGTCGGCGTGAACCGCGCGACCGGGCCGCTCTTCGCCGTCGCCGACAACCCGGAGGCGATGCTGGCGCTGGGCGAGGAGCAGGTGCGCGGGTTCATCCGCACGATCGGGCTGTTCAACACCAAGGCGAAGAACGTCGTCGCGCTCTCGCGCATCCTGGTGGAGCAGCACGGCGGCGCGGTGCCGCGCAGCCAGGCCGAGCTGCAGGTGCTGCCCGGCGTCGGCGCCAAGACCGCGAGCGTGGTGCTCAACGTCGCCTTCGGCGAGCCGCGCATCGCCGTCGACACCCACATCTTCCGCGTGGCCAACCGCATCCCCCTGGTGGTGGCCGCCACCACCGACAAGGTCCAGGCCGGGCTGGAGGCGCTGGTGCCGGAGCCCTTCCGGCTCAACGCCCACCATTGGCTGATCCTGTTCGGGCGCTACGTCTGCAAGGCGCGCAAGCCCGATTGCCCGCGCTGCCCGATCGCCGACCTGTGCTGCTACCCGGACAAGACGGTGTGAGGGCGGCCCGCGGCTCTATCGTCCAGAGGGAGTGGGAACCCGCGCTTTTACCTTTCCTCTACCGTGATCGAACTTTCGCATCCGTGGGCGACGGCATCGAAGGAGTCGCTCGAAACGCCGACCGTCTCCCTGTCCCGAACGGGAGAAGGGACTGGCGCCCGCTTCGGTACCCGCGGAGCTCGACGAAACCGGCGGCCTTTCCGGGGAAGTGAAGAGCGCACGGCGCGTATCCCCCACCCGGCTAACGCGTTGTGCTGCCAACGCGCTTCGGGTAGTTTGCGGCACGGCCGCCGGAGTTCTGGAGTCATGACTTGTGCCCGCGGCCCGACCTCTCGCGAGGTCTGAACGCCGCGGAATCCGCGCACGTCACGTCGCCCAGGAGCCACGGCCCGATGGACTTCCTCAAACCACGGTACACGCCTATGAACCGCCGCCGTCGCATCTACGAGGGCAAGGCGAAGGTCCTCTACGAGGGTCCGGAGCCGGGAACGCTCATCCAGCACTTCAAGGACGACGCGACCGCCTTCAACGCGAAGAAGCACGAGATCATCGACGGCAAGGGCGTGCTGAACAATCGGATCTCGGAATTCGTCTTCCAGCACCTCAACGACATCGGCGTGCCGACCCATTTCATTCGCCGGCTCAACATGCGCGAGCAGCTGATCCGCGAAGTCGAGATCATCCCGCTCGAGGTGGTGGTGCGCAACGTCGCCGCCGGCTCGCTGGCGACGCGGCTGGGCCTCGAGGAAGGCACGCAGCTGCCGCGCTCGATCATCGAGTTCTATTACAAGAACGACGCGCTCAACGACCCGATGGTCTCCGAGGAGCACATCACCGCGTTCGGCTGGGCCACGCCCCAGGAGATCGACGACATCATGGCGCTGGCGATCCGCGTCAACGACTTCCTGTCTGGCCTGTTCCTCGGCGTCGGCATCCGCCTCGTCGACTTCAAGATCGAGACCGGCCGCCTGTGGGAAGGCGACATGATGCGCATCGTCGTCGCCGACGAGATCTCCCCGGATTCATGCCGCCTGTGGGACATCAAGTCCGCGGACAAGCTCGACAAGGATCGGTTCCGCAAGGACCTCGGGGGGCTGATCGAGGCCTACACCGAGGTCGCCAAGCGTCTCGGCATCATGTCGGAGAACGAGAAGGTCCAGACCGGCGGACCGCGCTTGGTCCAGTAGGCCGGTCGAACCATCCCGCGCGCAGCCGCGCGTGGGTCGAAAGGTTCGGGTCGAAGGCCGGATGATAATGGGGGTCCTGCGCCAGCAGCGGCCCCCATCGCATTTGAAATGCCGCGACCTCGCGGGCGTGGCGGCTTTCGGCCTCCTGCGAGCGCTTCCGGCTCGCCCCCTCGTGGTGATGCAGCACCGCGCCCGGCGCCACCAGCGTGCGATGGCCGGCCGCATTCAGGCGCAGGCATAGGTCGACGTCGTTGAAGTCCACCGCGAAGTGCTCGGCGTCGAAGCCGCCGACCGCGCGGAATTTCCGCGCCTCGACCACGAGGCACGCGGCGGTGACGGCCGACACCGCGTGCGTCGCCTGGAGGCGCATCCCGTAGCCGGGGGCGGCGCCCGGAAAGTGCCGGTGCGCGTGGGTCGCCAGCCCGCCGGTGCCGAGCACGATGCCGCCGTGCTGGATCCGCCCCGCCCCGTCGAGCAGCTTGGCGCCGACCGCGCCGACCTCCGGCCGCAGCGCCTCGCGCACCATCCGCCCGAGCCAGCCCGGCGCGAAGGCCTCGACGTCGTTGTTGACGAAGGCGAGCACCGCGCCCTGCGCCAGGGCGGCGGCGGCGTTGTTCATGCCGGCGAAGTCGAAGGGGCCGGGGCAGTCGACGATGCGCACCCCCTCCCCTTCCAGGATGCGGAAATAGGCCCGCGTCTCGGGCGCGCCGCTGTCGTTGTCGGCGACCAGGATCTCGAGGTTCGGCCAACCGGTCTGCGTGCGCAGGCTTTCCAGGCAGGGCCGCAGCAAATCGACCCGGTCGCGGGTCGGCACGATCACGCTGACGAGCGGGAGCGGGTCGGGCAGCGGATGCAGGACGACGACGACGCCGTCGGGTTCGCGCGCGAGTTCCGTCTCGGCCCGCCCGGTGCGGTCGAGGTGGCGGCGGAGGATCGCGAGACGCCGATCCAGCGAATGCTCCTTCTGCGGACTCGATGTTTCCACCTCGCCGACCGGCCCCCTCTCCCGTCCGGGAGGGGGTTGGGGTGAGAGGTGCGACCGCGCCGGAAAAACCTGGTCCCTCACCCTGTCCCTCTCCCGGACGGGAGAGGGGACCCGCGCCGGGCTTCGGACACCGGCGTCGCCCACATCCGCCCCGATTTGAACCGACGCGATCCCCGGCAGGTGCCCGATCGCGCCGACGCCGTAGCGCTCGGCGATGCGCAGCACGGCCTCCCGCGCAGAGATCTCCGCATCCGCGCCGGCGATCTGCAAAAAGCTCGTTCGGCGCAGCGCCAGCACTGGGCCGAGCCAGTCGACGGCCATCAGGTAGTCCGCATCGAAGGCCGGGCGCAGCAGCGGGAACACCGGCCCCCCGGGCGTCGGCTGGATCAGCGCGTCGCCGTAGAGCGCGTGCAGGCTGGGATCGGCGGCGAAGGCGTCGGCGAAGGTTCGGCACGCGCCCGCGACGAGGGTATGGCCCGGCGCGGTGAGCACGCGCAGGTCGGGCTCGTCCGTCGCCTCGCGTTCGATCGGGAAGCGGTCGAGGATGGCGGCCGGCAGCGCCAGTTGGTGGTCGATCCCGACGAGGGCGGCGAGGCGCTGCCGAGCGCGCAGGCGCCGGCCGGTCAGCCGCGCCCAGAGGATGTCGAGGGTCCGCTGCGGGTGACGTGCCAGGGTGGCGACGATGCCGGGGGGCCTTGCGCGCGCCATGGCTATTCCAGGTCCTCGCCGAAGGTCGTGAGCGACAGGCCTGGATGGTAGTACGGGTCGTGCCGGATCGCGTCGCGCCAGCGCTCGGCGAACCGGGCGGCCTCCTGTTCGAATCGGACGCGTTTAACCCCGACCGAAGGGCCGCGGCTCACCGATTCGAGATGGGCCAGGGTCGCTGCCGGCGTCCACATCGTCTTGCGTCCGGTGGCTTCGAGGCGGAGGCAGAAATCCACGTCGTTGAAGTCGACCGGGAACGCCTCCGCGTCGAAGCCGCCGACGGCGAGGTAGTTTTCCCGTGAAACAGCGAGGCACGCGGCGGTGACCGCCAAGACCTCGTGCGCGACGCGCAGGCGCCCGAGATGCCCTGCGGTGTCGCCCGGGCGCTTGCGCAGGATGTGCCCGGCCCGGCCGCCGAGCCCGACGACGACGCCGGCATGTTGCAGCGTGCCGTCGGCGTAGAGCAGCTTGGCCCCGACCGCACCGACTTTAGGCCGCAGCGCCTGCCTCACCATCGCGTCGAGCCAATCGGGGCGCAGCACCGCCACGTCGTTGTTGAGCAGGACGACGACCGACCCGGTCGCGGCGGCGACCCCGGCGTTGACCATCGCCGAGAAGTTGAACGGCGCGTCGTAGGCCACGATCGTCACTCGCGGATCGCGCCGGAGCGCGTCGTAATGCGCGAGCACGGCCGGATCGGTCGAGCCGTTGTCGACGATCACGCATTCGATCGCGGGATAGGCGGTCTCGTGCAGCACGCCGCGGCAGACCCGTTCGATCAGGTCGAGCCGATCGCGCGACGGGATCACGATGCTGATGCGTGGCGCTGGATCGGGCAGCGGCCAGAGCAGGTCGACCACGCGATCGCGGATCAAAGGCTCGGCGACAGCGGTCCGATGCTGGATGAGCAAATCGGCGCGCGCGACCGCATCCGGGTCGGCGCCGACCGTCTCGGCCAGCACGCGCGGCAAGTGTGCCACGCCGGCCGCGGCCTGCCCGAGCATCAGGTCGAGGGCGAGGGGAAAGGTTTCCCTCGGCCCGACCGGACCATCCGGCAGCCGCGCGAGCAGGGCCGGCGCAGCGAGCCAGGGCCGGCCCTGGTAGCCGGTGACGCGCGCGAGGTCGGGGCTCCAATCGGGCTTCAGCCGCGGGGCGCCGTCGCGCAACTCGTCGGCATAGATCAAGTCGGCCTGCCCGATTTCAGTGGCGAGCAAGCCCAGCGCCTCCGATACGAGGCGGTCTCCGGCGCGGAGGAGGCAGAGGGAGGCGTCCCCGACGAGATCGCGAAGGCTGCGGTCGTCCCGCCACGGCGCGTGCGCGATTCGGGGGTCGTCGAGCGTGGCTTGGTGGGGGGCCTCATGCAGGACGACGGCGCGCCAGCCGGGATGGCTCTGCGCCCGCAGGCTACCGAGCGTCGCAGCGAGGCTTTTGGAATCCGCATCCGCCAGGACGAGCACGCGGATCGCCATTGGATCGCGGGTCCCCTCTCCCGTTCGGGAGAGGGGGTCGGTCGCGGCAGCCGCGTTCCGTCGGTCCATGCCGCCACGGGGTTCGGGCAGCGGTGCGGCCCGCTCCGCCGCCCAATCCGAATACCGTGCGCGCGGCGTCACCGCGCAGGTGCCGCGGAGGGTGTCGCGGTAGCGGCGTTCGTCGCCGCGCAGGCCTTCGTAGAGCGCGGAGATTCCGCGCAAGGGCTTGGTCGCCAGGGCCTGCAGGAACAGGCTCGCCGTGCTGCGGCGCCCGACGCGCTCCAGCACGAAGCCGGGTTCGGCGGCGAGGTGGATCTCGCACAGGTCGTCCGGCAGCAGACCGAGCCAGTGGGCGTAGGCCTGTGTGACGCCGGGCAGCACCACGTCCTCGACGCCCTCCGCTCGGACCAAGCGAAGCATCGGCCGGCGCGGGCGAGTCGTCGGCGGTTCGCGATAGGTGAGGACGATCCAGCCGCCGCCCGCCATCTCCGGCAGCACCAGGCGCAGGTCGAAGACCGGGTCGGCGGCCGGCACGAGGCGGAACGGGGTCGCGCGCCCGAGGCGGGCGGTCAGGCGCGGAACGGGCCGTGTCCCGGCTGCGGCCTCACTGCGCGGCGCCCGCCTCGACGGGGGCTTCGGACGTCGTCGCTTGAGACGGCGCCGCGGCCACCGGGGCGCGGCGGCGAGGTTTCGGCTTCGTCGGCGCCTTCGGGGCGCCGCCCAGGCCGACCACGATCTCGTAGTCGGCGCTCATCGCCGCGGGGACGGGGATGTCGTCCTCCACCATCGAGGTGAAGCCCTGCGCCTCGCCGGGGCCGACCACCACCGCGACGCGGCGGGTGCGCGTGGTGACGGTCTTGTCGTCGTGCTTGATCGCGATGGTGAAGGGCACGTCGAACCGGCCCGCCGCGCCGGAGGGACCGAGCAGGACGCGCGCCTCGACGCCGACCTTGACGGAGATCGACCCGTCCGCGCGCCGGGTGCATTCGCGGGCGACGCGCCCGAGGGAGACCTGGCTGCGGATGCCGGCCGCCGTGGCGCCAGGCGGGTTGGTCAGCGCGGCGCCGCCCTCCGGCACGTCGACGGTCGGGCAATAGGCCGCCTCGAGTTCCTTGGGCTGCGACGGGGGCACGGTGGTGCCGCCGTACTTGAACAGGTTGGAGAAGACGTTGCCCTCCTCGGCGCCCGCCGGCGCCGCGCCGAGCGCCAAGACGAGCCCGCAAAGCGCCGCTCGTCCGATCCCCAAAGCCCCGATCATGCCGCGCCTCCCGATGGTCACTTCAGGCTGTCGAACCCGGCGGCGAAGCCCTTCATCGACAGCGGGATGCCAACGCCCTCTTCCGGCGTCTGGAACACGATGAAGGTCGCCTGCGTGCCGGCCTTGAACTGGCGCACGAGGCCCTCGTCCATCACCACCTCGGCGACACAGCCGGTGGTGAGGCAGCGCACGAAGCCGGCGCGGCCGACATCGGTCTGGTCGATCTTCAGCCCGAGCCCGGAGGGCAGCAGCACGCCGAGCGGCGCCACCACGCGGAGCAGGTAGCCGCGGTTGTCGGCGGTTTTCAGCACGATCACGACGAGGGTGAGGTTCGGCCGGTCCTCGGCGGCGAGGTACTGCACCATGGCGCATTGCTCGGCCTTGGCCCCGGCCGGCGTCTCGCAGCGCAGCTGCCAATCCTCGAAGGTCTTGCGCACCATCCCCTGCGCCTGAGCCGCCCCGCCCAGGCCGGCGAAGAATCCGGCACCGAGCAAGCCGGCGGCGAGGGCCGCGGATGCCAGGCCCAAGGCCGGGCGCCGGACGCGATCGAAACTCCTCCCGAAACTCCTGCGCAGCCGCACGGACGATCCCTTCACGAGCGTACCCCAAACCCGCCGCGGGCGGGGCCTTGCCGAAAACCCGGGTGTTCCGACCATGCGGGGGCCGGCGCTGTCAAGCGAGGCACACGCGCAGGCGCGGCATTCGAGGGAAGCCGACACTCGGTTCGGTCCGCGGAGCCGTCGAACACGCGGGACCCGGCCTTCCGCGGACCAAATGTTGCCGCAATGCGCTATCCCCCGAATGCGGCGCGGCCTAGATATCGCTGCGATGCATCACCACACGAGAGCCGGCGCCATGCGTGTCCTCGCCCTGACCGTCCTGCTGCTCGGCGCCTCCGGCGTCGCCGCGACGGCCGAGCCGCTTCCCATCGGCGAGACGACCTATGTCGAGCGCTCGCTCAACCACGACGGCCTGCTCACGGTGGAACACCCGCCGGTGGAGCGGAATCCCTACGGCCGCCGCAACGGCAACGCCGCCATCGCCGGCTTCTGCCGCGAGGGCGGCCTGGTCCGCCGCCGCGACGAATACGGCAACCCGATCATCGTCCGCCAGCGCGAGCTCTGCGACAGCGTCGCCCCCCGCACCCTGGCCCCCGGCGAGGTCGACCCGCGCCCGACCTGGCCGGCGGAACGGGTCTCCCGCGAGCGGGTGCTGCGCTCGAAGGGCTGAGGGGCGCTGCCTTCGATACTGCGGCCGAGGGCGTCATGACTTCTCGCGACGCATCCCTCCCCCCTCTGCGCGGGAGGGAATGTTCCGCTTACGCCCTCACCCGTAGCGATGCAGCGCCGTGCCGTTGCGCTTGAGCCAAGCTTCCGCCGCGTCGACCTCGGGGCAGAGCTGGCCCAGCAGGGTCCAGAACCGGGCCGAGTGGTTCATTTCGCGCAAGTGCGCCATCTCGTGGGCGACGAGGTAGTCGAGCACGAAGGGCGGTGCGAGGATCAGGCGCCAGGAGAAGTTGAGGGCGCCGCCCGCGGTGCAGGAGCCCCAGCGGCTGCGCGTGTCGCGCACGGTGATCCGCACCGGCCCCTGGCCGAGCTTGGCGGTGTAGTGCGTCACCGCGCGCGCGAGGTCGGCCCGCACTGCCTCGTCGAGGAAGGCCCGCACCCGGCGGGCGACGTGCTCGGGGCCGCACGAGACCGAGAGCGTGGGCTCGGCCGCTTCCTCGATCCGGGTGATGCCGCTGCGCGAGCCCCGCCGCACGATCCGGTGCGGCACGCCGCGCAAGGGCACCATCGCGCCTTCCGCGAGCGGCACCCGTTCGGGCACGCGGGCGAGGCGGGCGGCGATCCAGCCGCCGTGACTCACGGCGAAACGCTGCGCCGTGCTGATCGCGCTGCGGGCCGGCAGGGTGATCACCACCTCGCCGGTCGCGGCCGAGACGCGCAGCGTCAGGCGCCGCGCGGTCGGGCGCCGGCGCACCGCGATGCGATAGGTCTCGCCCGCGTGGACGATGTCGAGATGGTCGGGATCGGGGCGTCGCAGCAGCGCGAAGGGCATGGAGACAGTCTAGCTCCGCCGCCCCCGCCCCTAAAGAGCGAAGGCGACAGATTCTTGCGGTCGTCCGCTCAGCTCGCGAGCCGCAGCGGCCGCTCGGCGGCGGGCAGCCCCTGCATCTCGCGCACGAAGGCGGCGATGCGTGGGGCGATGACCGTGCGGTAGCGCGAGCCGTTGAACACGCCGTAATGCCCGACGCCCGGCTGCAGGTGGTAGGCCTTGCGCTCGGCCGCCAAGTTCGGCGTCAGGTCGAGGGCGGCGAGCGTCTGGCCGACGCCGGAGATGTCGTCGTTCTCGCCCTCCACCGCGAGGATCGCGCAGCTTCGGATCGCCGTCAGGTCGACCGGGACGCTGTGGTGGCGCATCGTGCCCTTGGGCAGGTCGTGGTTCACGAACACCGTCTCGACGGTCTGGAGGTAGAACTCGGCCGTCAGGTCCATCACCGCCAGGTACTCGTCGTAGAACGCGCGGTGCTTCTCGGCCGAGTCGCCGTCGCCCTTCACGAGGTGGTCGAACATGTCGGAATGGGCGTCCCTGTGCCGGTCGAGGTTCATCGCCATGAACCCCGCCAGCTGCAGGAAGCCGGGATAGACCGCCCGGAACGCGCCCGGGTGGATCGGCGGCACGTAGGAGATGGTGTTCGATTCGAACCACGCCTGCCCGCGCTCCTGCGCCATGCAGTTCACGGCGGTGGGCGAGCGGCGGGTGTCGATCGGCCCGCCCATCAGGGTCATCGAGACCGGCACGCCGGGGTCTCCGGCCGCCTCCATCACCGCCACCGCGGCGAGCACCGGAACCGCCGGCTGGCACACGGCCATGACGTGGAGGTCCGGCCCGAGGGCGGCGAAGATCGCCTTGCAGTAGTCGATGTAGCTGTCGAGATCGAACCGCCCGGCGAGCAGCGGCACCATGCGCGCATCCGACCAGTCGGTGATGAAGACGTCGTGGTTCGGCAGCATCGCCTCGACGGTGCCGCGCAGCAGCGTGGCGTAGTGCCCCGACATCGGCGCCACCACGAGGAGCTTGGGCTGCGGCTCGGCCGGCGGGTTGGCGAAGGCGCGCTCGAACGCGATCACCCGGCAGAACGGCCGCTCCCACACCACCCGCTCGGTCACCCGCACGGCGACGCCGTCGACGACCGTCTCGGACAACCCGAAGGCCGGCTTGCCGTAGCGGCGGGTGGCGCGCTCGAACATCTCGCACCCGGCCACCATCGAGCGGGCATAGGGAGAGTAGGAGAGCGGGTTGGCCGGGTTCTGCAGACCGAACCACGCCATGTCGGCGGCCATGCGCGCCGGCGCCATCATGTACCGTATGCCCTCGAAGGCAGTGTAGGCGAGATCCATTCGAGCCATGGGAACGCTCCTTCACCCGGACGTCGACGTGGGGCGTCGCAGGCAACCACCTTACCACGGCGATGGTTCCGGGTAAGGCCGGCTGCGCAGACGTGCCGACGGTCGCGCGAGCGTGATGCGATCGGTGTCAGCGCGGACGCGTTCGCTGTCGTCGCCCCAGCGGATCGACCGGCGCGCCCTCAGGCCCGCCCGGCGCTCACCGAGAGCATGGCCGGGTCGATGCCGTTGCCGCGCAGCGCCCGGTCGTACTTGCCGGCCAGATCCGCGTGGAAGATCAGGTCCGGGTCGGCCGGGCAGTTGAGCCAGCCGTTGGCCATGATCTCGCTCTCGAGCTGGCCCGCCTGCCAGCCGGCATAGCCCAGCGCCAGCACGGCGCTGGCCGGCCCGTCGCCGGCCGCGATCGCGCGCAGGATCTCGACGGTGGCGGTGAGGCAGATGCCGTCGTCGATGATCAGCGTCGACTGGTCGATGTGGAAGTCGTCGGTGTGGAGCACGAAGCCGCGCTTGCCCTCGACCGGGCCGCCCATCAGCACCGGCATGTGGCCGACCCGCTCGCGCAGGCGGATCGCGTCGGCCTCGCCCGCCACGTCGAGCTGCACCAGCAGGTCGGGCATCGACAGGTCGGTCACCGGCTTGTTGACGATGATGCCCATGGCGCCGTCGGCCGAGTGCGCGCAGACGTAGATGACGGATCGGGCGAAGCGCGCATCCGCCATCCCCGGCATCGCCACGAGGAACTGGCCGTCGAGGTAGGCGGGATCGCTGGAAGCGGGCGTCGGTGTCGAAGGCCTGGGCATCCCCGCATGCTACGCTCAGCCCCCCCGATGTCCAGCGGACAAAACGCCGTGCAGCCCCGGCCTCGCGGGCGCGCGGACGGCCGCGTCTCGCTCGACAGCCCCGGCGGGCCGCGCTAGGTCACCGGCCATCCGAAGCGGTGCCGTCCCGCGACGCGCCGGCGCCGTTCCGGGTCGCATCGCGACGGGGAACGGCACCAAGCTCTTCTCGTGACGTGCGTCCTTCGCCGAACCGGCGTTCCCTTCGGCGGACCGCACTTTAGTAAGGAACGTTCAGCCATGACGATTCAGGTCGGCGATCATCTGCCCCAGGCCACCTTCCGCATCACCGGCCCCGAGGGCCCCCTGGCCAAGACCACCGACGACGTGTTCAAGGGCCGCCGCGTCGTGCTGGTCGGCGTGCCGGGCGCCTTCACCCCGAGCTGCCACCGCAACCACCTGCCTGGCTTCGTCGCCAACAAGGACGCGCTCCTCGCCCGCGGCGTCGACGCCATCGCCGTCACCTCGGTCAACGACGTGTTCGTGCTCGAAGCGTGGTCGAAGGCCAGCGGCGCGGAAGGGCTCGAGTTCCTGGCCGACGGAAACGGCGACTTCGCCAAGGGCCTCGGCCTCGAGATGGACGGCAGCGGCTTCGGCCTCGGCCTCCGCTCCAAGCGCTACGCGATGCTGGTCGAAGACGGCGTGGTGCGCGTGCTCAACGTCGAGGAATCGCCCTCGAAGGCCGACACCTCGAGCGCTGAAGCGCTGCTCAAGGTGATCTGAACCCAAGGGTTCGGTCGGACGGGGGCGCGGCGGACCCGCGCCCTCGAATGGCCACCTTCCCGTTGCGAATTGCGGCCCGTCCAACCTCAGGGGCCGCATGTCCTTCCTGCACGAACTGCCGATCGCCGACCTGATCGCCTCCTACGGCTACGTCGCGATCTTCGTCATCATCACCCTTGAGAGCGCCGGCGTGCCGATGCCGGGCGAGACGGTGCTGATCTCTTCGGCGGTCTACGCCGGCACCACCGGCAACCTCAACATCGCGCTGATCATCGCCGCCGCCGCGGCCGCCGCGATCATCGGCGACAACCTCGGCTACTGGGTCGGCCGGCGCTGGGGCATGCCGCTGCTGCTGCGCTACGGCCGCCTGATCGCCCTCGACCACGGCCGACTCAAGCTCGGGCAGTACCTGTTCCGCGAGCATGGCGGGAAGATCGTGTTCTTCGGCCGCTTCACCGCGATGCTGCGGGCCTACGCGGCGCTGCTCGCCGGGGTGAACCGGCTCGACGCCCGCCGCTTCATGCTGTTCAACGGGCTCGGCGGCCTCACCTGGGCGACCGCGATGGGCCTCGGCTCGTACTATTGCGGCCGCTCGATCGAGACCATCGCCGGCCCCGTCGGGCTGGCGCTGCTGGCCGTGGTGATCTTCGGCGGCCTGGCCCTGTGGCTGTTCGTGCGCCGCCACGAGACGCGGCTGCTGGCCGAAGCCGAGCGCGCGATCCCCGGCCCCCTCGCCTGAGCGGCGGCGAGCCGTTCAGCGCCTGGTCTTGAACGGCGCCATCGCGGCCACCGCGAGGGCGTCGACGCGGTTGTTCAGCGGGTCGCTGGAGTGGCCCTTGACCCAGTGCCACTCGACCGCGTGCCGGGTGCGGGCCTCGTCGATGCGGCGCCACAGGTCCTCGTTCTTCACCGGCTTCTTGTCGGCGGTTCGCCAGCCGCGCGCCTTCCAGCCGTGGATCCAGGTGGTGACGCCCTGGCGCAGGTACTGCGAGTCGGTGAACACGTCGACGCGGCAGGGCCGCTTGAGCGCTTCCAGCGCCTCGATCGCGGCGAGCAGCTCCATGCGGTTGTTGGTGGTGTGCGCCTCGCCTCCCGAGATCTCGCGGCGCGTGTCGCCGTAGATCAGGATCGCGCCCCAGCCGCCGGGGCCGGGATTCCCGGAGCAGGCCCCGTCCGTGTAGATCTTCACCCGGGTGGGGGCCTCGTCGGTCGCCGCCTCGCTCATCGCGTCCACCCGTAGGCGGCGGCATCCCGGGCCTGCCGGTGGAAGGTCAGGCGGCGATCGTACTCGCGCGGGTCCTTCGGCTGGACCAGGGCGCCCGGCGGCACGTTCAGCCAGTCGACCAGCCGGGTCAGCATGAAGCGGAGCGCGGCACCGCGGCACAGGATCGGCAGGGCCTCGACCTCCGCCGGCTCCAGCGGGCGCACCGCCTCGTAGCCGGCGATCAGCGCCGCGCCCATGTCGCGGTGGTAGGTGCCGTCAGGGGAGAAGCACCAGGCGTTGAGGCAGATCGCGAGGTCGTAGGCGAAGGCATCCGTGCAGGCGAAGTAGAAGTCGATCAGCCCCGACAGCCCGTCGCCGATGAAGAACACGTTGTCGGTGAACAGGTCCGCATGGATCACGCCGCCGGGCAGGTTCGCGGGCCACGCGGCCTCGAGCCAGGCGAGGTCGTCGCGGGTGCGCGCGGCGAGGCCGGCCGAGACCACGTCGGCCTGGCTCGCCGCCTGGTCGAAGAGCGGGCGCCAGGCGCCGACCGAAAGGCTGTTGTCGCGGCGCATGCCGAAGTCGGCGCCGGCGGCGTGGAGCCGCGCCAGCGCCTGGCCGAGCTCGGCGCAGTGATGCGCGGTCGGCGCCTTGACCGAGACCCCGTCGAGGAAGCTGACGATCGCCGCCGGGCGGTCGCAGAGGGTGCCGAGCGCCGTGCCGTCGCGGTTTCGGACCGGCTGCGGGCAGGCGAGCCCGCGGGTCGCCAAGTGCTCCATCAGGTTGATGAAGAACGGGAGGTCGCCGGCCCGCACCCGCTTCTCGTACAGGGTGAGGATGTAGGCGCCGCCGGTGGTGTGCAGGAAGAAGTTGGTGTTCTCGACGCCTTCCGCGATGCCCTTGTAGGAGAGCAGCCCGCCGATCTCGTAGTCGGCGAGGAAGTCGGTCAAAGCCGCGTCGGATACCTCGGTGTAGACGGCCACGGCGCTTCTTTTCTGACGATCTTCAGGTCAATCGGCACACGACGATGTGTCCCGCCGGCTCGAGCCGGCGGGACGGGCGGATGATCGCACCCGCCACCCAAAGTCGCAAAAACCTACTCGGCGGCTTCGCTGCGAAGCTCGCGCGGCAGCGGGAAGACCATGTCCTCGACCACCGTCTGCACCGTGTCGACCGTCACCGTGTAGCGGGCGGCGAAGGCGTCGATGATCTCCTCCACCAGCACCTCGGGGGCCGAGGCGCCGGCGGTGAGGCCGAGCTTGGTGATGCCCTCGAAGGCCGGCCAGTCGATCTCCTCGGCGCGGAGAACGAGGCGGGTGATCGGGCAGCCGACGCGCTCGGCGACCTCGCGCAGGCGCTGCGAGTTCGAGGAGTTCGAGGAGCCGACGACGATCAGCGCGTCGACCAGCGGTGCGATCTGCTTTACCGCCTCCTGGCGGTTGGTGGTGGCGTAGCAGATGTCGTCCTTGTGCGGCCCGGTGATGGTCGGGAATTTTTGCTTCAAGGCCGCGACGATGTGGAGGGTGTCGTCCACCGAAAGCGTGGTCTGCGTCACCCAAGCGAGATTGTTGGGATTCTCGGGGGTCAGCGCCGCGATCTGCTCCAGGTCCTCGACCAGGGTGATCGAGCCCTTGGGCAGCTGGCCCATGGTGCCGACGACCTCCGGGTGGCCGGAATGGCCGACGAGGAGCACGTGGCGGCCGCGCTTGTGGTGGATCTCGGCCTCGCGGTGGACCTTGGTCACCAGCGGGCAGGTGGCGTCGATGGTGATCAGGCCGCGGTTGTCGGCGTTGGCCGGCACGGTCTTCGCGACGCCGTGCGCGGAAAAGATCACCGGCGCCTCGCCGTCGGGGACCTCGTCGAGCTCGCGCACGAACACCGCGCCTTTGCGCTTCAGGCTCTCGACCACGTACTTGTTGTGCACGATCTCGTGGCGGACGTAGACCGGCGGCCCGTAGATCGCGAGCGCGCGCTCGACCACGTCGATCGCCCGCACCACGCCGGCGCAGAAGCCGCGGGGGGCCGCGAGCAGGATCTCCAGCGGCGGCTTGACCGTTGCGGTGGCCCCGTCTGAGGCGGTGTCGAGATTCGTGATGGCGCTCATGATCCGGGATGTGGCGAGGGGAGACCCGCCCTGTCAACCGGGCGGCCGCGGCAAACCCACCGCGTGGTCGAACCGTGTAGCACGTTTGCCGGCGCGGGAGACCCCCGCGGGCGACGGTTCGTCTGCGCGGGTTTTTCGGGCGGAGGTGAGCGCTAGCAGGAGCCGCCGACGTCACCTCTTCCCTTCCCCGGCAGTGGGGGAGGGAAGAGGTGGTGTCCTCGTCTGCACGATGCGTGAAGCTGGCAGCCCCTGAGAGAAGGCGCCACCGGTGCGCCCCGCGATCCGTCAGGGGGCGACGGTGAAGGTCGCCGACTTCGGCGGGATGCCGTCGCCGGAAACGGTGACCCGGTATCGGCCGGCCTGCCAGCCGTCCTTGAAGGTGACGGTGAAGCTGATCAAGTTCTTCGCGACGTCGTCGAGGACGACCTTACTCTGGTAGAACGTGTCGTCCGCCTCGCCGCCCGCCGCCTTCAGCTTGGTCCAGTCCGCGACCAGGGTGGTGCCGGCCGGCACGCCGGACGGGGTGAACTGGAGCAGCACCGCCTCCTCGCCCGCCTTGAAGGTAGTCTTGGCCTCGCCGGCGTTCGAGGTTTTCAAGCGCAGGTCGACCACGTTCGCCTCGGGGCGGGCAAGGTCGAGGGCCTGCTCCTGGCCGGCGGGCGTCAGGCGCAGGCCCGTGAGCCGCCACATGTCGGCGTCGCGCACGGCCTTCACGAACACCTTGCCGTCTCCCTTCGGCCCGGTGGCGGTGAAAGTCAGGTCGGCGCTGCCGTCGCCCTTGCCGTCGTCGGTCTTGATCGAGCCGCCCGCGCTGCCGGCGGTGATCGGGGCGCCCAGGCGCTCGATCGCCTGCGGGCTGGCCTGCAGCCGCACTACCGCGAGCTTGTAGGGCTCGGACTCGTTCAGCAGGGTGCTGACGCCGAGGACGACGCCCAGGATCAGGAGGCCGAACAGGGCGAGCGAGCCGACCATCGCCACGACGCCCCAGATCGCCCATGTCCGCTGGACCCGCTGGAAATGCTCGACGCTGGTCCAGCGCCCGTTCCGCCACGCCCAGGCGCTGCCCTTCGCGCCGAGCACGAACGGCATCACGAAGCCGACGAACGGCGCGAACACCAGGAGCGCCAGGAAGGTGTTGTTGCCCAGGCCCCAGATCCAGTTGAGCAGGAAGGCGCCCCAGTTCCAGCGGTCGAGTTCCGGCGGGATCTCCCGCGGCAAGCCGAGTCCCGGGGCCGATCCGGGCAAAGGCGCGGCGGAACCGGGCGCGGGGGCAGCGGGGGGCAGGGTCGCGGTCGACATGGTCCAAGTCCGGGAGCTCGATCGAACGTGTCCGGCCCGCGCGCCCCGACGACCCGGGTGCGAGCTCAGGCCGCACCGTCCTGATAGCGGCCGATCGCGGGTCCCGCCCGGGGGAGGACTTGGCCCTCCGTCCCGCTTTCGTATCCGCGCGTCCCGAATCCCGGAATTCGAGGCGCGCCCGGCGCCGTTCGGGCTCCCTATGCCCTCGTCTCAGGCGGCCCGCAGCGAGGCGAGCATGCGGCCCATCTCGGCGTCGAGGTGCTCGGACTGGCGCGACAGCTCGGTGGCCGAGATCAGCACCTGGGAGGCCGCCGCGCCGGTCTCGTCGGCCGCCGCCGCGAGTCCGCCGACGTTGGCCGTCACCGCCCCCGTCCCGGACGCCGCCTCGCTGACGTTGCGCACGATCTCCTGCGTCGCCGCGCCCTGCTCCTCCACCGCCGCAGCGATCGAGGCCGAAACCCCGGAGATCTCGCGGATCCGGCCGGCGATGGCGTCGATCGCCGCGACCGCCTGACGGGTCGAGGCCTGCATCCGCCCGATCTGGCCGCCGATCTCGTCGGTGGCCCGCGCCGTCTGCGCGGCGAGTTCCTTCACCTCCGTGGCCACCACCGCGAAGCCGCGGCCGGCTTCGCCCGCGCGCGCCGCCTCGATCGTGGCGTTCAGGGCCAGCAGGTTGGTCTGGCCGGCGATCGACGAGATCATCGCCACCACGTCGCCGATCCGGGACGCCGCCTCGCTCAGCTCCTGCACCACGGCCGCCGTCTGCGCGGCCTCGGCCACGGCACCCTGCGCCAGCGCCGACGAGCCGCCGACCTGCCGCCCGATCTCCAGCACCGACGCGCCGAGCTCCTCGGCGGCGGCCGCCACGGTGTTGACGTTGGAGGCCGCCTCCTCGGCGGCCATCGCCACCGTCGTCGATTGCGAGGCCGTCTGCGTCGCGGTCGCGGTCATGCTCTGCGCCGTCGCCTGCAGCTCGGTCGCCGCCGCGGTCACGGTGGCGACGATGCCGCCCACCGAGCGCTCGAAGGTGTCGGCCATCTGGCGCATCGCGTCCTTGCGCTGCGCCTCGGCGCCGGCCCGCGCCAGGGCGGTGTCGGCCTCCAGCGCGCGCATCCGCAGCAGCGCGTCCTTGAACACCTGCACCGCGTCGGCGACGCGACCCATCTCGGTGCGGGTGCCCTGGAGCGGGATCGCCACGCCGAGGTCGCCCTCGGCCAGGGCCTGCATCGGCCGCACGACGCGGTCGATCCCGCGCCCGACGCCGACGGTCAGCAGCACCGCCATCGCGACCGCGAGGGCCAGAGCCGCCCCGAGGGCGGCCACGATCCAGAACCGGGTGCGCTCGACGGAGACCACGGCGGCGGCCTCCGCCCGCGCCGCGCCCTCGGCGTTGAGCGCGATGATCTTCTCCAGCGTGATCGAGGCCTTGCGGCGGGTCTCGATCCCCTTCGACTGGTACACCGCCAGCGCCTCGGCCTTCTCGCCGGCGCGCGAGTGGGCGAGGATCGGGGCCTCGGTCGCCGTGAAGGCGCGCCAGTCCCGCACGAAGGCCTCGTAAAGCGCCCGCTCCTCGGGGGAGGTGATGTTGCGCGCGTAGGTCGCGATCGCCGCGTCGATCGTCTGGTTGCGCTGGGCGATGTCGGCATCGATCGCGGCCAGCGCCTTCGGCTCGGTCGTCAGCATGTGGCGCAGCAGGCTGGTGGTGTAGCGGCCGGTCAGGGCGTCGACGACGCCGGCATCCCGCACGCTCGGCAGCCAGTTCGTCTGCACGTCCACCAGCAGCCCGTTGACGCTCGAGACGCCGACGAGGCCGAGCATGCCGAGCCCGAGCAGGAACGCGGTCAACGTCGCGAAGGCGGCGACGAGCTTGGCACGGATCGAGAGGATTTTCAGCGACACGACGGACTCCGGGAATATTGTCTTCAGCGGATCATGCTCCCCCGAACATTGCCCTCCTCAGGTCTAGGGGCGCAGCGTTAACGAATACAAAAGTTCAACCGCAAACTGCAGCTGCGCCGCAGGGACGGGATTCCGCGCAGCGCCCGCCTCTAAGGTCGCGCCGTCGCCCCCGCAACGCCGCGCCGTGGGCCGGCCGGGTGACGAACGGCACGCGCAAAGCCCTCGCGCCTCCGCGCCGACCGCGGTAAGGGCAGGACGTCTAGTCCAAGACCTCCCACCCAAGACCTCCCGTCCTCGCGATCAGGCACTTCATGGCGAGCCCGGCCGAACATGCGAGCTTCCTGCCGCCGGTGCTGACGTTCCTGTCGGCGGCGGTGATCGGCGTGCCGATCTTCCGGCTGCTGGGGCAGAGCGCGGTGCTCGGCTACCTCGTGGCCGGCGTTCTGATCGGCCCGTCCGGCCTGTCGCTGATCGCCGAGCCGGAGACGGCGGCGAGCGTCGCCGAGATCGGCGTGGTGCTGCTGCTGTTCATCGTCGGGCTGGAGCTGCATCTGTCGCAGCTCGTCTCGATGCGCCGCGACATCTTCGGGCTCGGCACGGCGCAGCTCGTCGTCTGCGCGATCGTGCTCGGGGGCCTCGGCGTGCTGTTCGGCGCGGCGCCCAGCGCCAGCGGGATCATCGGCATCACGCTCGCGCTCTCGGCCACCGCGGTGGCGCTGCAGCTGCTGGAGGAGCGCGGCGACCTCGGCACCGCCTACGGCAGCCGCGCCTTCGCGGTGCTGCTGTTCCAGGACATCGCGGTCGTCGGCATCCTCGCGGTGATGCCGCTGCTGGCGTCCGCCGGCGGCGGCAGCGGCGCGCCCTGGCTCGGGGACGCCGCACTCTCCACGGGCAAGGCGCTGGCGGCGATCGTCGCCGTCGTGCTCGTCGGCCGCTACGGCCTGAACCGGTTCTTCCGCCTGCTCGCCGCGAGCGGCGCCCGCGAGGTGATGACGGCGGCCGCACTCCTGGTGGTGCTCGGCACCGCGCTGCTGATGCAGGAGGTCGGCCTGTCGATGGCGATGGGCGCGTTCCTGGCCGGCATCCTGCTCTCGGAATCGAACTTCCGCCACCAGCTCGAGGCCGACATCGAGCCGTTCCGCGGCATGCTGCTCGGCCTGTTCTTCATGAGCGTCGGCATGTCGATCGACGGGGAGCTGGTGCGCGCGGTCTGGCCGCTCCTGTTCGGGGCGACGCTGGCCGCGATCCTGGTCAAGGTCGCCCTCGTGGCCGGGCTGTTCCGCCTGTTCGGCTCGACCTGGCTCGACGCGGTGCGCGGCGCCGCGATCCTGGCGCCGGCCGGCGAGTTCGCCTTCGTGCTGCTGCCGCTCGCGGGCTCCCTGGGGCTCACCGACGCCACCGCGACGCGCTTCGCGGTGGCGCTGGCCGCGCTCACGATGCTGATCGGCCCGGTGGCGGCCAAGGGCCTCGACAAGGCCCTCGACGTCGTCCGCGCCCGCCGCGGCGGCGAGGCGCTGCCGGCGACGGACGTGGTCGAGAGCGCGGAGGCGCGCGTGCTGGTGATCGGCTTCGGCCGGTTCGGGCAGATCCTGACGCAGGTTCTGCTCGCCGAGGGCGTCGGCGTGACCGTGATCGACAAGGACGTGGAGCAGATCCGTTCGGCCTCGCGCTTCGGCTTCCGGATCTACTACGGCGACGGCACGCGCCTCGACGTGCTGCGCGCCGCCGGCATCGGCCGGGTCGACCTCGTCTGCCTGTGCCTCGACGACGCGGAGGCGAGCCTGAAGATCGTCGACATCGTCCACGAGGAGTTCGAGTCGGTGCGCACCTACGTCCGCGCCTACGACCGGATGCACGCCGTGGAGCTGATGAACCGCGACGTGGACTACGTCGTCCGCGAGACCGCCGAATCCGCCCTCGCCTTCGGCCGCGCCACCCTGGAGGGCCTCGGGCTGTCCTCCGCCGACGCCGCGGCGCGGGTCGAGGACGTCCGCAAGCGCGACGTCGCCCGCCTCGTGCTGCAGCAGGCCGGCGCGTTGCCCGAGGGCGGCGGCTGGATGCGCGGCATCGGGGTGGCCGAGATGAAGCCCGAGCCGCTCACCGCCCCGCAGCGCCCCGCCCGCGCGCTCAGCGCCGAGACCCGCGACATCATCGGCAACGACCGCCGCGAAGCCGCCGGCCGCATGCTCGACCGCCCGCCGACGGAGACCGCCGAGGCCCGGGCCGAGCGCGAGGCCGAAGCCGAGGCGCAGGCCGAGGCCGACGCCCGCGCGGAGGCGGAGGCTCAGGCCGAACGCGCGCTCCGGACCCCGGCGATGGAGGTTCAGAACGGTGAGCGGTGAGACCCTGGTCCCTCCCCCCTCCACGGGGGAAGCGGGCCCGCCGGCACCCGAATCCGGGCGCTTCGTCACCGGCTCGATCTTGCGCCACGTGGTGGTGATGAGCGCGACCGGCTCGATCGGGCTGATGGCGGTGTTCGTCGTCGACCTGTTATCGCTGCTCTACGTGTCGAAGCTCGGCGACACCAACCTCACCGCCGCGGTGGGCTTCGCCGCGATCGTCCAGTTCTTCGCCATCGCGATCAACATCGGGCTGATGATCGCCGCCGGCGCGCTGGTCAGCCGCGCGATCGGCGCTGGCGACGGCGCGGGCGCGCGGCGGATCGCGACCTCGGCGACGCTGCTCGGGATCGCGGCTTCCGCCCTCCTCGTCGCGCTCCTGCTGCCGCTCTCGGACCCACTGCTGCGGGCGATCGGGGCGGAGGGCGAGACGCTGCGGGTGGCCGAGCGCTTCCTCTGGATCGCCCTGCCCTCCAACGTGCTGATGGGCCCCGGCATGATGTTCTCGGGCCTGCTGCGGGCGGTGGGCGCGGCGCGCCAGGCGATGTTCGTGACGCTGGGCGGCGCACTGGTGACGGTGGGCCTCGATCCGCTGCTGATCTTCGGGGCCGGGCTCGGGGTCGACGGGGCGGCGATCACCACCTGCGTGGCGCGCGCCACCTTCGCGCTGGTCGGCTGGCACGGGGTGCGGCAGCACCGGATGCTCGCCGCCCCGCGCCTCGCCGAGACGCTCGCCGACGCGTCGCTGGTGTTCAAGATCGCCTTGCCGGCGGTGCTCACCAACCTCGCGCCCTCGGTGGCCAGCGCCTTCCTCGCCCACGTGCTCGCCCGATACGGCGCGGTGGCGGTGGCGGCCAACGTGGTGATCGACCGCCTGACGCCGGTTGCTTTCGGCGGGCTGTTCGCGCTGTCGGGCTCGATCGGGCCGATCCTCGGACAGAACTGGGGCGCCGGCCGCTTCGACCGGATGCGCGGCGTGCTTCGCGACGGGGCACTGGTCACGTTTCTCTACAGCGCGATCGTCTGGGCGGCCCTGGTGCTCGCCCGCGGCCCGCTGATGCGGCTGTTCGAACTCGACGGGGTGGCCGCCGACCTGTTCGGGTTCTTCTGCTTCGTCAGCGGCGGGGTGTGGTTCTTCAACGGGCTGCTGTTCCTCGCCAACGCCTCGTTCAACAACCTCGGCTTCCCGTTCCGCTCGACCCTGCTCAACTGGGGCCGGGCGACCCTGGGCACGATGCCGCCGGCGCTCGCGGGCGCCGCGTTGTACGGCCCGCGCGGCGTCCTCGCCGGCGTCGGAATCGGCTCCCTCGCCTTCGGCGTGGCCGGCATCCTCATGGCCGTCCGCACCGTGACGCTGCTCGAGCGCGACGCCGTCGCGCCCGTGCGCGCGCCCGATCCCGAGGCGGCGATGGCCGCGGGGCCCGCGCAGGGCGGCGCGCTGGTCTAGTTTTCACGCGATCCGCGGTGGATGCGCGGCCCGATCGTCCCGCCCCGCGACCGGACCCCGCGCCGGCAACTGGTCAGCGGCGTCGATAAGGGTCTAGACTTCGTCCGCGCGGCCCGAAGTGGGATGTCGCGTGACGAACAGACCAAGGCCGTGCGCGATGTTCAACCCGCTCGACATGCTTCAGGCCCAAAACGGCGCCGGGATGCAGAATGTCGCGCAGCAGTTCGGCCTCACCCCCGAGCAGACGCGCAGGGCCATGGAGGCCCTGATGCCGGCCTTCGCGCTGGGGCTGCAGCGCAGCGCCATGCCCGACCCGACCGGCCTGTCGCAGATGTTCGGGATGGGCGGTGCACGGCCCGCCGCGAGCCCGGCCGAAAGCATGCTCGGGCAGATGTTCGGCTCGCCCGCCCTGACCCAGGCGATCCTGCAGCAGGCCTCGTCGGCGAGCGGCGTCGGCTCGCAGGTGCTGCGCCAGATGCTGCCGATGATGGCCGGCGCGGTGGTGGCGAGCATCGTCCACATGCTGCTGAACCAGCAGGCTCCGGAGGCCAAGGCGGCGCCCGCCCCGGCGCCCTCGCCCTTTGCGGTCGCACCGGGCTGGGCCGAGATGATGAAGGCCTTCGTGCCCGCCCAGGAGGCGACCAAACCGCAGCCGGCCAGACCTCAGCCGGCAAAGCCGCAGGCTGCCCGGGCCGCGCCGAAGCCGGAGGCCGACGCGACGCCCGGCATGTTCGAGCAGATGCTGAAGACCGGCGCCGAGGTCCAGGAGCAGAACGTGCGGGCGATGCAGGGTCTGTTCGAGGCGTTCTGGACCGAGGCCGATCCGGCCAAGGCGGGCGCAACGAAAGCCGGCGCCGACCTCAAAGCCCGGCACGCGCCCGAATCCCCGGACGCCTCGCACAGGCCGCGCAAGGGGCCGCCGGGCGCGCGGTGAAGGCGGCATGAGAACATGGTCGAGCGCGGTGGCTGCCGGCTCGCGTGAAGGCAATGCGCGTACACGGTGGCCGAGAGCGTTTTCGCGTCCCGGAGAGGCTCAGTTCTGGCTGATGGTGTTGCCGATGGTCGCGTAGACTTGGCCGACCCTGGAGGCGTAGAGGCGGATGCTGCCGACCGCGACCAGGAAGACGAATCCGGCGATCAGGGCGTACTCGATGCTCGTCGCACCGCGCACGTCGGCGGCGAAGCGGCGTATCGGAGAGGCGGCCTCGGCCCTCTCCCGCATTTCGACGACCGGCCCCGACATTGATGATCGCTTTCCTTCGCCGAACCGGCCTGACACGATCCTAACGCACGCCACCTTGCCGATGTTTTAAACCCATCGCCGGCAACCGGCCTGAGCAAGATAAGATTTTAGGAATAAACGGCGAATGCCGCCGAGCGCGGAGCGTCCCCGAACGCCCTGCGGGTTCCGCTCTCTCACCATTCCGTCAGGTTCCTCCAGGTCGGCTCCCCCCATCACCGGACGCGTCGCGCGAAGCACCACGAGGCTCCCTCTCCCGTACGGGAGAGGGTTGGAGTGAGGGGATGCTCTTGGATATCCGCCAAGCGCCGCACCGCGTCGTCAGGCGTCCCTGCCCGCTCAGCCGTGGCCGGCTTCCTTGCGCAGGGCGTCGATGCGCTTGGAGGCCTCGGCCTTGTCGAGGTCGGGATCGAACGCCTCGGGCTCCTTGGTCTCCTCGGACAGGGTCTTGAGGTAGGAGGCCTGCGCGCCGGTCATCGGCTCGCCGCCGGTGGTCCACTGATCGGGATCCTTGATCTGGTTCGACACGTCTTTCGGGTCGGTCTTGGGGTTCTCGTTCGAGGCAGACTGGGTGTCAGCCTTGGGGCTGGACTTCGCATCGGACTTGGCGGCGGCCTTGGTCATCGGGCACTCATGCGTTCTTGGAATGTTCCGTTAGAACGCAGCCCGGACCGCCACGGTTCCTCGCTGGCGGGAACCGCCTGGGGATAGGATGTCCGGCCCGCAGCTTTCCGCGCGAAGGCGTGTCGAGCGGGCGCATTTGGTCGGCCGGGCCCCATGCCGCGCATCATCGCGGTCGCCTCACGAAACAACCCGAACGCCGTGCGAGCTGTCGTGTTCACACGTCTTCCGCAAATGGCCCCGGACGGATCGGTGGAGGCGCTGGCGCGGACCCCTCTCCCGAACGGAAGAGGGAACCCGCGCCTCACCGGCACGAGGGATGAAGCGCGGGTGGGACGAGACGAAAACGGCGGCCCCATCGGACCGCCGTGCCTTCCCACTCAAGCCGCTCGCGCGGTTCTTCCCCTCGGGCCGCTCGAGCTTCTTCCCCGCTCAAGCTGCTCGGGCTTGAGGCTGCACCTCGGCGAGGTAATCGTCCATCAGCGTCTGGGTGATGGCGCCGGGCACGAAGCGGTAGGGACCGATCTCGGCCACCGGCGTGACCTCCGCGGCCGAGCCGGTGATGAAGCACTCCGAAAAATCGGCCATCTCCTCGGGACGGATGCGGCGCTCGGTCACCGCGATGCCGCGGCGGCGGGCCAGATCCATCACCGTCTGACGGGTGATGCCGTTGAGGAAGCGGTCGGCGGTGGGGGTGTGGATCGCCCCGTCGCGGATGAAGAACACGTTGGCGCCGGTGCACTCGGCGACGTTGTCCTCGAAGTCGAGCATCAGCGCGTCGGCGTAGCCCTTGTTCTCGGCCCGGTGCTTGGAGATCGTGCAGATCATGTACAGGCCCGCCGCCTTCGAGGCGCAGGGGGCGGTGCGGGGATCGGGCCGGCGGTAGTCGGCGATGTCGAGGCGGATGCCCTTCATCTTGGTGGCGGCGTCGAAGTAGCTCGGCCATTCCCAGGCGGCGATCGCCAGGTGGATGGTGTTGCCCTGCGCCGAGACGCCCATCATCTCCGAGCCGCGCCACGCGACCGGGCGGAGGTAGGCGTCCTGGAGGCCGCTGACCTTCAGCACAGCCTCCTTGGCCGCGACGATCTCGGCGGCGGAATAGGGCACGGCGAAGTCGAGCAGCTCGGCGGAGCGGCGCAGGCGCTCGGCGTGGGCGAGGCTCTTGAAGATCACGCCGCCGTAGGCGCGCTCGCCCTCGAACACCGACGAGCCGTAATGCAGGCCGTGGCTCAGCACGTGGATCTTGGCGTCCCGCCACGGCACCATGGCGCCGTCGAACCAGATGGTGCCCTCGCGCTCGTCGAACGGGATCACGGACATGGGGGGTCTTCCTGGAAATCGTCGCGGCCCGTAGGCACGGGCACTTCGGCGGGGACGATGTCGGCGGGCCGCACCACGGCGGCTCGAGCGGGGTTGACGGGTATCAACCGGCCTGGAATATGTCAACGACACTGACGTATATCGCTTCGGCGTCGCCCCCTCCGACGCCGACCGTCCTTCCTGCCTTTCGCGCCGCAACGGGACACGGGCCGCACGTGACATCCCCCGCCCTCCGCGAACGCGACGAATCCGGCGCGCCGGCCGCCCGCGAGCACGACGCCGCCGCTGCGCCGGCCGCCTGCAGCAGCGACGACCTGATCGAGCTGCTGTTCTTCGCCTATCGCGACTTCGTCGGAGACCCGGACCGGATCCTGGCCGAGTACGGCTTCGGCCGGGCGCACCACCGGGTGCTGCACTTCGTCGATCGCTATCCCGGCCTGACCATCGCCGAGCTGCTCGACATCCTGCGCATCACCAAGCAGAGCCTGAACCGGGTGCTGAAGGACCTGATCGGCCAGGGCTACGTCGCCCAGCGCCCGGGCACGAGCGACCGGCGCCAGCGTCTGCTCACCTGCACCGAGAGCGGCCAGCGCCTGGCCGCCGACCTCACCCGCGTGCAGGCGCGGCGCCTGGCGCGGGCGCTGGCCTCGCCCGAGGACGCCGCCGCCCCCGAGAGCTTCCTGATGGCGATGATCGAACCCGACGAGCGCGCGGTCGTCCGCCGCCTGATGGCGCGTCGCGGCGGCGGGGCCGCCTGATGGCCGCCCACGCCCGCACCGAGCTCTCCGACGGCGCGCCGCACGTCCTCGTGGTCGACGACGACCGGCGCCTGCGCGAGCTGCTCGCCCGCTACCTCGCCGAGCAGGGGTTCCGGGTCACCGCCGCCGCCAGCGCCGCGGAGGCGCGGGCCAAGGCCCAGAGCCTGGTCTTCGACGCGATGGTGCTCGACGTGATGATGCCGGGCGAGGACGGCTTCGCCTACGCCCGCAGCGTGCGCGAGACCTCGCGCGTTCCGATCCTGATGCTCACCGCCCGCTCCAACCCGAACGACCGGGTGATGGGGCTGGAGATCGGCGCCGACGACTACCTGCCGAAACCGTTCGAGCCGCGGGAGCTGACGCTCCGGCTCACCAACATCATCAACCGGGCGTCCGGCCCCCGCCGCGACACCGGCACCGGCGACGTGGTGACGTTCGGGCCGTTCTCCTACCGGATCGAGCGCGGCGAGCTGAGGCGCGAGGACGAGATGATCCGCATCACCGAGCGCGAGCGCGAGATCCTGACGATCCTGGCCGGCGCGCACGGCGCCAACGTCGAGCGCGAGGCGCTGGCCGGCGCCGGGGGGCTGGCCGCCGAGCGCACCATCGACGTGCAGATCAACCGCCTGCGCCGCAAGACCGAGGTCGACCCGGCCAACCCGACCTTCCTGCAGACCGTGCGCGGCGTGGGCTATCGGCTCGCGGTGGATTGAGGCGATTCCGGATCGGGCGCGGGTTCCTTCTCCCAGGGGGAGAAGGACAGGATGAGGGGCGTGAGCTTTCCGGTTAGGTCACGCCCCTCACCCCAACCCTCTCCCCCTGGGAGAGGGAGCCGGTCGGCGCTTCCCGCGCGGTCCCGCCCCTCAAATCTCGATCTCGGTCCCCACCTCGACCACCTGTCGCGTCGGCAGCCCGAAATGCGCGCCGGTTCGCTCGGCGTTGCGCTTCATGAAGGCGTAGAGGCCCTCGCGCCAGCTGTACATGCCGGGGTTGGTGGGCGAGGGGATGATCGCCTCGTGGCCGACGAAGTAGGTGATGTCCTCGATGAACTCCGCCGGCAGCAGTCCGCTGGCCACCGCGCATTGCAGCCCTTCCGGGATCGAGGCCGTCTGCATGAAGCCGTAATGCAGCACCACGCGCTCCATGCCGGGGGTGTATTGCGAGATCGCCTTGCGGATGCCCGAGGCCACCAGGGTCACCTGCGCACGCTGCGTGGCCGGCACGATCGGCTCCTCCTCGTAGATCACGGTGATGAGGAGGATGCGCTCGTGCAGGCAGCGACTGCGCTCCACCAGGCGCCCGAGCGCCATCGGGATGCCCTCGCTCGCCGCCGACAGGAAGGCGGCGGTGCCGGGCAGCGTCACCGGAGGATGCGAGGCGAGGCGGGCGAGGAACGCGGACTCCTTCTGGCGCAGAGGCTCGCGCACCGCCTCCAGCACCCGGTTGCCCTTCATCCAGGTCAGCATCAGGAAGGCCACCGTGAAGGCGAGAACCAGCGGGAACCAGCCGCCCTCGAGCAGCTTCGTGCTGTTGGCCGCCAGGAACACGAGGTCGATGGCCAGGAAGAAGCCGTTGACCGCGAGCACCGCGGCCAGGCTGTAGCCCCAGCGCAGGGCGATCAGCGCAGCGAGCAGCGTGGTGATGCCCATCAGCGCCGAGACGGCGATGCCGTAGGCGCCGGCCAGCGCATCGGAGGAGCCGAACACGACGACGGCCACGAGGGTGGCCAGCGCGAGCAGCCAGTTCACCGCCGGCACGTAGATCTGCCCGCGCTCGTCCCGGTCGGTGTGGACCACCCGCATCGTCGGCATGAAGCCGAGCTGGATCGCCTGCTGCGTCAGCGAATACACGCCCGAGATCACCGCCTGCGAGGCGATGACCGTGGCCATGGTGGCCAGCGCCACGAGGGGATAGTGCGCCCAGTCCGGCGCGAGCCGGTAGAACGGGTTCTCGATGGCGTCCGGCTCGGCGATGAGCAGCGCGCCCTGCCCGCAATAGTGGATCAGCAGCGCCGGGAGCACGAGGCCGAACCAGGCGGTGCGGATCGCCGGGGCGCCGAAATGCCCGAGGTCGGCATACATCGCCTCGCCGCCGGTGACCGCGAGGAAGGCCGCGCCGAGCATCAGGAACGACACGTGCCAGCCGGCATGGAACAGGAAGTCCACCGCCCGCCAGGGGTTGGCCGCCGCCAGGATCTGCGGCACCTGCCAGATCGCGGGGACCGCCAGCAGCACCAGCACCGTGAACCACACCAGCATCACAGGGCCGAACACCCGGCCGATCACCGTCACGCCCTTCCGCTGCACCAGGAACAGGCCGATCAGGATCAGGATCGTCAGCGGCACGACGAAGGGCGTCAGCACCGGCGCGTCGACCTTCAGCCCCTCGATCGCCGACAGCACCGAGATCGCCGGGGTGATCGCGCCGTCGCCGTAGAGCAAGGCCGCGCCGATCAGCCCGACGACGAGCAGCAGCGCCTGCCAGGTGCCGGCCTTGGCGTGGCGGGCGCCGAGCAGCGCCAGCATCGCGACGATGCCGCCCTCGCCGCGGTTGTCGGCGCGCAGGATCAGCACCGCGTATTTCAGCGAGACGATCAGGATCAGCGACCACAGGATCAGAGAGACCGCGCCGGTGGCCGCCGCCGCGACGGGCGCCCCGCCGGAGATGCCGGCCTTCACCGCCTCCTTGAAGGCGTAGAGCGGGCTGGTGCCGATGTCGCCGTAGACGACGCCGAGGGCCCCCAACGTCAGCGCCGGGCCGGCCGCGTGCCGCACGGCCCCGGGCTTTCGCGCGACGGGGGCGACCGGAAGGCCGTCTTTCTCCGCGAGGGGGACGGCTTGGCTCACGCGGGGTGCCCTCGGATCGAAGATCGCGCAGACGCTGCCCGCATCCGCATGCCCGTTCAAGGGGCCGGACCCGGCGAATCCGGAGGACCCACGGCGATTTGTTCCGATCGGAGGCGGACGGCGCCCGCGCCGCTGCTCGATCCGCGGCCGGCCGGCGCCGGCCGCGGGCGCAGGACCCTACTTCTTCATCGGGTCGGCCTTCATCGCGTCCTTGCTCATCGCGTCCTTGTGCATGGAGTCCTTGTGCCCGGACTCCTTGGCCATCGAATCCTTGTGCATCGAATCCTTGGCCATGGAGTCCTTCTTCATCATCGCGTCCTTCGACATCGATTCGGCGGCGTGGACCGGTGCCGACAGAGCGAAGGCGGCGAGCAGCAGGGAGGCGGTGGCGGCGAGGCGATGGCGCATGATCGGACATCCTTGAGGACGGGACACCGTCGTCCCGATGCAGCCCCTTCGACCGGGTTTCGCCACCGGTTACGCGGCGCGCGACCGCCATGAGGCCGGCGATTTTCGCCGTTGTTCGCCCTCGGCGGAACCGCGTAACCGCGCGCCCGTCGCCGGCGAAAAGACCGGATGGGCGCGCGATCACCGCGCCGCATCACCCGATCCCGACGGAGACCGCCATGTCCCTGAAACCCGAACGGTCCGGCCGGAGCGGCGTCGCACTCGCAACGGTCGCGGGCCTCGCCCTGATGGCCGGCGCGTTCTCGCTGCGCGGCCTCGCCCACGCGGAGGAGCCCGGCCGCCGCCTGCCCGAAGCGGCCGTGACCGCCAAGGAGATAGGCCTGCGCACCGCGACGCTCGCCGGCGGCTGCTTCTGGGGCGTGCAGGGGGTGTTCCAGCACGTGCGCGGCGTGCGCCAAGCGGTGTCGGGCTATGCCGGCGGCGACGCGGCGGACGCCCGCTACAGCGCGGTCAGCACAGGCGGCACCGGCCATGCGGAGGCGGTGCGCGTCACCTACGATCCGGCGGTGATCCGCTACGACGAACTGCTACGGATCTTCTTCTCGGTGGCCCTCGACCCGACGCAGGTGAACCGCCAGGGTCCCGATTCCGGCCCGCAATACCGCTCGGCGATCTTCCCCGCCGACGCGGAGCAGGCGGCGGTGGCCAAGGCCTACATCGCGCAGCTCGACGCCGTCCACGCCTACGCAAAGCCGATCGCCACCCGGATCGAGCCCGGCGCGACCTTCTATCCGGCGGAGGGCTACCACCAGGACTTCATGGCGAGCCACCCGAACCACCCCTACATCGCCGCCAACGACGCCCCGAAGCTGCGCGACCTGCAGGCGCTGTTTCCCGAGCGCACCACGCCGGAGCCGACGTTGGTCGGCGGCCGCCCGCCGGCTTGAGCCCCGTCCTCCCGTCCACCGCCTCGTCCTGAGGTGCTTCCGCGAAGCGGAAGCCTCGAAGGAGACCTCCAGGGATCGCAGCGCGTTCTGGAGGCCTCCTTCGAGGCCCCTTGCCAGGGCAAGGGGCACCTCAGGATGAAGGGGCATGGGTAAGATGAAGGCCCAAGCGCGGCCTCCGTCGATGGTGACGGAGCCGCCTCCCCATGGCTCGTCCGTGCAGCTACGGTCGGCTCGCGGAGGATATCGACATGAGCACCCTGACGGTCGGCATCGGCTCCATGGCGGATGCGAGGACCCGGTTTCTCGAGGCGGCCGCTGGAGCCGCGGCGGGGCGTGCCTCCGCAGCCGCGCCGGCGATCTACTTTGCCAGCTACGACGAGATGCATCGCGTCCTGGCGCCTGCCCGTTTGGCGATCGTCAAGGCGATGGCGGGCCAGGGGCCGCTCGCCATCCGCGAAGTCGCCCGCCGCGTCGGCCGCGACGTCCAGGCCGTGCATCGGGACGTCGTGACGCTCTCGGATGCCGGAATCGTCGATCGGTCGGAGGCCAGCGTGACGTTCCCCCACGATCGCATCCATGTCGAGTTCGACGTCGGCGCCGCCGCCTGAACAGCCGCGGGCGACAAACACCGCCCTTGTCCCCGCCCGGCGCCGTCCCCGCCCTTGTCCGCGCGTCCCGATCCACGCCAGGATCGCGCATCAGGGGCGCGGGGACGAAATCATGGCGGCGGCTTCGGGACCGGGAACCTCCAAACCCCTCGACGTGGTGCCGATCGAGGATGCGAGCCTCGGGGCGTTCTACCGGAGCATGAACCTCACCGAGCGGCGCACCTTCTGGGCCTGCGCCGCCGGCTGGGCGCTCGACGGCATGGACTTCATGATCTACCCGCTGGTGATCGGCACGATCATCAGCCTGTGGAAGGTCGACCCCGGCACGGCGGGGCTCGCCGCCACCGTCACGCTGCTGGCCTCGGCTTTGGGTGGGTGGATCGCCGGGTTCGTCGCCGACCGCATCGGCCGTGTGCTGACGCTGCAGATCACCATCCTGTGGTTCTCGTTCTTCTCGCTGGTCTGCGCCTTCGTGCAGAACTTCGAGCAACTGCTCGTCGCCCGCGCGCTGCTGGGCCTCGGCTTCGGCGGCGAGTGGGCGGCCGGCGCGGTGCTGATGGGCGAGACCATCCGGGCGCAGTATCGCGGCCGGGCGGTCGGCTCGGTCCAGTCCGGCTGGGCGATCGGCTGGGGCCTGGCGGTGCTGTCGCAGGCGGTGCTGTTCTCCTATCTGCCGCCCGAGAGCGCATGGCGCTGGATGTTCGTGATCGGCGCGTTCCCGGCGCTGCTGGTGTTCTACCTCCGCCGCTACGTCGAGGAGCCGAAGGTCGCCGCCGAGACCCGCGCCAAGGCGCGCGCGGCCGGGGAGCAGCCCAAGCTCTGGGAGATCTTCGCCGGCCCGCTCCTGCGCACGACGATCCTCGCCTCGCTCGCCGCGGCCGGCTGCCAGGGCGGCTACTACGCCATCACCACCTGGCTGCCGCGCTACCTCACCACCGAGCGCGGCCTGTCGATCGTCTCCTCCACCGGCTACCTCTCGGCGCTGATCGTCGGCTCGTTCGCCGGCTATCTCGTCGGTGCCTGGCTCGCCGACCGGCTCGGGCGGCGCCCGCTGTTCCTGATCTTCTCCGTCGGCGCGATCCTCGTCATCGTCGCCTACACCCAGCTGCCGCTCTCGAACGCGGTTTTGTGGGTTCTGGGCTTTCCGCTGGGCTTCTTCGCCTCCGGCTACTTCTCGGGGATGGGCGCCTTCCTCACCGAGCTCTACCCGACACGGCTTCGCGGATCGGGCCAGGGCTTCTGCTACAATTTCGGCCGGGGCCTCGGCGCGCTGTTCCCGTACCTCGTGGGCGAGCTCTCCAAGTCGATCGGCCTCGCCTCGGCGATCGCGGTCTTCGCCGCCGGCGCCTACGGCGTGTTCTTCCTGGCCGCCTTCGCCCTGCCGGAGACGCGGGGCAAGGTGCTGCACGTGGACGGTTAAGGGGCGAAGAAGCCCTTGCATCCCCGCCCCCTCTGCTGGGGCGGGAAGACGCGTCGAGCCCGGACGAGAGGACGCCATGACCCCGATCCGCGATTGCCCCGCCCCCGATCCGACCCCATCCGGGCCGACGCGCTACGCCGTGCCGGCGGGCGCCGTCGACACCCACGCCCACGTCATCGGCCGGCCGCCGGCCTATCCGTTCGTGGAGAACCGCAGCTACACCCCGCCGGCCGCGCCCGCGGCGGCCTACCGCGCGATGCTCGACGCCACCGGCATGGCGCACGGCGTGCTGGTCCAGGTCAGCGTCCACGGCACCGACAACCGGCTGCTGCTGGAGACCCTGGCGACCGACCCCGCGCGCCTGCGCGGCGTCGCCGTGATCCCCCTCGGCCTGCCCGAGCGGGACCTCGCGGCGATGAAGGCGGCGGGCGTGGTGGGCTTGCGCCTCAACGTGCTCTACGGCGGCGGCATCGATTTCGATCAAGTCGAGGCCTACGGCGCGCTCGCCCGCGAGATGGGCTGGCACCTGCAGTTCCTGATCGACGCGCGCAGCCTGCCGCCGCTCGCCGCGCGGCTCTCGCGGCTGCCGGTGCCGTTCGTCGTCGATCATATGGGCCACATGCCGACCTCGGCGGGCCTCTCGGACGAAGGCTTCTCCACCCTCGTGGCGCTGGTGCGCGACGGCGCCTTCGTGAAGCTGTCGGGCGCGTTCCGCACCTCGGTCGCGGGCGCGCCCTACGCCGACACCATCCCCTTCGCCCGCGCGCTCAACGACGCCGCGCCGGAGCGCTGCCTGTGGGGCTCGGACTGGCCGCACGTCGCCGCCTGGGACGGGCCGCCGAAGCTCTCGACGCTCCTCGACCTGATGGCCGACTGGGTGCCGGACGAAGGGCGGCGCCAGAAGCTCTTCGTCGAGAACCCGCGCGCGCTCTACGGTTTCGGCTAGGCTTGGGGCTTCAGCTAGGTTTGGGGCTTCAGCTAGGTTTGGGGCTTCAGCTAGGTTTGGGGCTTCAGGTAGCTCCGGCCGTCGAGGTAGGCCTTGCGCCAGCGCTGGATCGCCACCCGCTCGAACAGGCCGGCCTTCGTGAACGGGTCCTCGGCGATGAAGGCTTCCGCCTCCGCCCGGGTTTCCACGTCGACGACGTAGAGGCCGCCGCCCGCATCCGACCCGTCGTCGGCGAGCTTGGCGCCGCAGGCGAGCAGCAGCGCGGCCTGGGCTTCCAGGAAGGCGAGGTGCTCGGCGCGGGCCTCGCGGCGCAGGTGCTGGTGGCCGGGCTTGTCGAAGGTCTCGATGATGAACGGCATGGCGGCTCCGGGCGCGCGGCTGATGTTTCCGATGCGCCAGGTGTAACGCGGCGCAGGGCGCGCGGCGCCGGCGGGCCCTGACACCGGGCAAGCGTTCTCACCGGTTCGACCCGGCCGGGCGCGATCGGTGAGCGGGACGCACCTATAAGAAGAGCGCCGACCCGCCGCGCGCCGCCGTTCTCCTGGCGGATTGCGCGCACGGCACCGGCCTGCCTCCGGACGCGGGACGACCCGCCAACCGGGGGAGGCCGCACCACCGCTTCCGCGCATGAGCACGCGGAGCGGCCTCGCGCCGCCAGCCCTCGGGAGGACCCTCCGTGACACGCATCATCCCGGCCTCCGCGCTCGCCGCAGCGCTGCTCGCAGGTGGCCTCGCGGCCACCCCGGCCCGCGCGCAATACGCCGACGGCGGCATCAAGATCGGCGTGCTGACCGACATGTCCGGCGGCTACTCGGACCTCGCCGGCAAGGGCTCGGTGACGGCGGCGCAGCTGGCGATCGAGGATTTCGGCAAGACCGTCGGCGGCCGCAAGGTCGAGCTGATCGTCGCCGACCACCAGAACAAGGCCGACATCGCCTCCACCATCGCCCGCCGCTGGTTCGACACGGAAGGGGTGGACGCGATCTTCGACACGAACTCGTCGGTGGCGGGGCTCGCGGTGCGCGAGGTGGCCCGCGCCAAGGGCAAGGTCGACGTCAATTCCGGCGCCGGCTCGATGGCGCTCACCAACGCCGCCTGCTCGCCCACCGGGGCGCACTGGTCCTGGGACACGCACGCGCTGGCGGCCGGCACCGCCGCGGCGCTCGCGGACGACCCGAAGAACACCTGGTTCTTCATCACCGCCGACTACACCTTCGGGCACGACCTCGAAGCCCAGGTCACCCGCGTCGTGAAGGCGAAGGGCGGCACCGTGCTCGGCTCGGTCAAGCACCCGTTCCCGAACGCCGACTTCTCGTCCTACCTGATCCAGGCGCAGGCCTCGGGCGCCCGGATCATCGGCATGGCCAACGCCGGCGCCGACACGATCAACACCATCAAGCAGGCCGCCGAGTTCGGCATCGCGGAGGGCGGCCAGTCGCTCGGCGGGCTCAACATCTTCCTCACCGACGTCAACTCGGTCGGCCTGAAGGCGGCGCAGGGCATGATCCTGACGACAGGCTTCTACTGGGACCTCGACGACCGCACCCGCGCGCTGGCCCAGCGCTTCGGCGCGCGCATGGGCGGCCGGATGCCGACCATGGTCCAGGCCGGCGACTACTCGGCGGTGCTGCACTACCTCAAGGCGGCCGAGGCGGCGGGCACCGACGACGGCCTCGCGGTGATGGCCAAGATGCGCGAGCTGCCGATCGAGGACGCCTTCGCCCGCAACGCCAAGCTGCGCCCCGACGGCCGCATGGTGCACGACATGTACCTGGCGCGGGTGAAGACGCCGGCCGAGTCGAAGGGCCCGTGGGACTTCTACACGATCCTCAAGACCATCCCCGGCGACGAGGCCTTCCAGCCGCTGGCGCAGAGCACCTGCAAGCTGGTGACGAACCCGTAGGCGGACGGGTAGCCCGCGCGTCCCTCACCTCCCCGTCGTCCCGCGCCTGCCTTCCGCGACCCGGGAGACGGGGAAGGGTGCCGTCGCGCGTCGGACCAAGGCCGGCTCAGATCGCCGACGGATGCCGGGCCAGCGGCGTCACCGCCACGCTCATGAACGGGAAGAGTGGCAGGCTGGAGAGGATGGCGTGGAGCTCGTCGTGGTCGGCCACGTCGAACACGCTGATGTTGGCGTACTGCCCGGCGATGCGCCAGAGATGCACCCACCGGCCCGATTCCTGAAGCGCCTGCGCCTGCGCCTTCTCCTCGGCCTTCAACCGGTCGAACTCGGCCGGCGGCAGGTGCGTGGGCGGATGGACCTCCATCCTGACGTGATACAGCATCGCTTCCTCCCCGCTCCCTCGTCGCCAGCCCGGCCGCGCCATCATAGCGCCGCCGCATCACGGTTGCGCGCGGATCGGCTCCCCCGGGTGTGCTAACCCGCGATCCGAGCAAGGAAGAGGCACCCGCCGAAGCCCCGCGCGCAAGGCGCGTTGCCGAAGCATCCATCGACGGATCATTTGCAGTCATTGACCGACGGGCGTGCCCATGGCCGTGCTGACGATCCGCAACATCGACGACGCCCTCAAGGCACGCCTCCGCGTCCGCGCCGCGATGCACGGCCGATCGATGGAAGACGAGGCGCGCGACATCCTGCGCTCCGCCCTTTCCAGCGAAGTTCCCCGCCCCCGCGATCTCGGCCGGGCGATTCATGAGCGTTTCGCGGCGCTCGGCGGCGTCGACCTGCCGGACGTGCCACGCGAACCCGGCCGGGAGTCGCCGGACTTCGAGGCGTGATCGTCCTCGACACCAACGTCCTCTTCGAGTTGATGCGGCCCAGCCCCGAGCCGAAGCTCCTGGCCTGGTTCGCGCTGCGACCGATCGCGGGCTTGTTCACCCCGCCCCTGACGCAGGCTGAAATCTTCTACGGCCTCGTCCTCCTCCCGGAGGGTCGGCGGCGCGATGGGTTGATGGCGGCGGCACGAACGATCTTCGAGGTCGAGATGGCGGGACGGGTCTTGCCCTTCGACGGCGATGCCGCCGCGGCCTATCCCGAGATCGCCATCGGGCGGCGCAAGGCCGGCCAGCCGATCGGTCCGATCGATGGCCAGATCGCGGCGATCGCTCGGTCGCGCGGCGCGCGGCTCGCGACGCGCAACGTTCGGGACTTCACCGGCTGCGGGATCACCGTCATCGATCCCTGGACGGTCGCCTGACGGAAGCGTCGCGTTTCTCACTGACGCGCTGGTCATCGCCTCGGCCGCGCAGCCGCCGCGCGTCGCATGTCGGGCGTGGGCCGCCTGCATCAAAAGCACTTGTTGCGACGCGCAAAACCGGTTCCCCTGCCGACGAGCCCAGGGATCCGAGCCCCCGCGCATCCCGCCCCCCACCGAGGAGCCATCCATGTCCGACCTGAACGCACCGACGGATGCGCCTGCGCGGAAGAACGCGCCCGCGTTGGAGGCGTTCTGGATGCCGTTCACCGCCAACCGCCAGTTCAAGGCGGCGCCGCGGATGTTCGTGGCGGCCGACGGCATGCACTACACTACCGACGACGGCCGGCAGGTGCTCGACGGGACGGCGGGTCTGTGGTGCTGCAACGCCGGGCACGGGCGGCGCGGGATCGCGAGCGCGGTCGAGCGCCAGCTCGCCACGATGGACTTCGCCCCGACCTTCCAGATGGGGCACCCGATCGCGTTCGAATTCGCCGAACGCCTGGCCGAGATCGCCCCCGGGCCGAGAGGAAAGAAGCTCGACCGGGTGTTCTTCACCGGCTCGGGCTCGGAATCGGTCGACACCGCGCTCAAGATCGCGCTGGCCTACCAGCGGGCCGTCGGACAGGGCACCCGCACCCGGCTGATCGGGCGCGAGCGCGGCTACCACGGCGTCGGCTTCGGCGGCATCTCGGTCGGCGGCATCGTCTCGAACCGGCGGGCCTTCCCGACGCTGCCCGGCGCCGACCACCTGCGCCACACCCACGATCCGGCGAAGAACGCCTTCACCAAGGGCCAGCCCGAGCACGGGGCCGAGCTCGCCGACGACCTCGAGCGCCTCGTCGCGCTTCACGGCGCCGAGACCATCGCGGCCTGCATCGTCGAGCCGGTGGCGGGCTCCACCGGCGTGCTGGTGCCGCCGAAGGGTTACCTCGAGCGCCTGCGCGCGATTTGCGACGCCCACGGCATCCTGCTGATCTTCGACGAGGTGATCTCCGGCTTCGGGCGGCTCGGCGCGCCCTTCGCCGCCGACTTCTTCGGGGTGACGCCGGACCTCGTCTGCACCGCCAAGGGGCTGACCAACGGCACCATCCCGATGGGCGCGGTCTTCGCCGGCCGCCACGTCCACGACGCCCTGATGGACGGCCCGGACGGGATCGAGCTGTTCCACGGCTACACCTATTCCGGCCACCCGGTGGCCTGCGCGGCGGGGCTCGCGACGCTGGACATCTACCGCGACGAGGGCCTGCTCACCCGCGCGGCCGAACTCGCCGACGACTGGGCCTCGGCGATGCACGACCTGCGCGGGGGCAACCGCGTGATCGACATCCGCACCATCGGCCTGATCGCCGGCATCGAGCTGGAGCCGCGCCCCGGCGCGCCGGGCAAGCGCGCCTACGACGTGTTCGTGGATTGCTTCGCGCGCGGCCTGCTGATCCGCGTCACCGGCGACATCGTCGCGCTCTCGCCGCCGCTGATCCTGGAACACGGCCAGATCGACGAGATCGCCCGCGTGCTCGGGGATGCGATCGACCGGGTGGCGTGAAGGGGGGACGGAGCGCGTCTTCGCCCTTCGCTGCAACGCAACGCACGCCCGCTGGTTGAACCCGCGAAACGAGGGCCGCGCGCCCTCGGCAGCGAGGATCATGCATGACGGGTTCGGTTCTGATCGTGGGCGCCAGCGGCATCGTCGGGAGCGCGGCCGCCGAACGGTTCTCCGCCGAGGGCTGGAAGGTGGCGGGGCTGGCGCGCAAGCCCGTGGCGCAGGACGGCGTCACACCGGTCTCGGCCGACCTGCAGGACCCCGCCTCCCTCGAGCGGGCGCTCTCCGGCCTGGCGCCGAGCCACGTGGTGCTCGCCACCTGGATGCGCCGCGACACCGAGGCCGAGATGATCCGCGTCAACGGCGCGATGGTGGAAAACCTGCTCGCCGCGCTCCGCCCGGCGGGCTCGCTCCGGCACGTGGCCCTGGTCACCGGCCTGAAGCACTATCTCGGGCCGTTCGAGGCCTACGGGAAGGGCGCCGTGCCGCAGACCCCGTTCCGCGAGGAGCAGGGCCGGCTCGACGTGGAGAACTTCTACTACGCGCAGGAGGATGCGGTGTTCTCGGCGGCCGCCCGCGACGGCTTCGCCTGGAGCGTCCACCGCCCGCACACGATCATCGGCAAGGCGGTCGGCAACGCCATGAACATGGGCACGACGCTCGCCGCCTACGCCACGCTCTGCCGCGAGACCGGCCGCCCGTTCCGCTTCCCCGGCTCGGGGATGCAGTGGAACGGCCTGACCGACATGACCGACGCGCGGCTGCTCGCCCGCCACCTGCTCTGGGCCTCGACCAGCGCGCGCGCGGCCAACGAGGACTTCAACGTCGTCGACGGCGACGTCTTCCGATGGAGCTGGATGTGGGGCCGGATCGCGGAATGGTTCGGGATCGCGGACGAGCCGTTCGACGGCACCGTGCGGCCGCTCGAGACGCAGATGGCCGAGGACGGGCCGGTCTGGGCCGAGATCGCGGCCCGCCACGGCCTCGCCGAGCCCGACCTCGCGAAGCTCGCCTCGCCATGGCACACCGACGCCGACCTCGGCCGGCCGATCGAGGTGGTCACCGACATGAGCAAGAGCCGCCGGTTCGGGTTCCTGGACTACCAGCCCACCGACGACGCGTTCTTCGACCTGTTCGCCCGCCTGCGGGCCGACCGGCTGATCCCGTAAGACGCTGGCTGTGAGAGCACGCGCCACGTCGGCGGGGCGCGACCAGCCCGTCGACGTGGCCGCCAAGACGAGACTAAGAATACTTAGACGAAGAAGGAATTATTATCCAATCAAGGGTAGTGGCGCCCTTATAGGGCAATCTTAATCGTGATCGGCAATCTAGGATCCGACGTTTCAAGGATTCCGCGATGTTGGCCCATGTCACGATTCGAACGCGCCTGATCGGCGCAGTGCTGGTGCTGTTCGCCCTCACGGCGGGGTTGGGCGGCTTCTGCTTTTCGCGCATCCACGCCCTCAGCGCGGTCACCGACGACCTCGGCGGCAACGCGCTGCCGTCGACGCGCACCCTCGGGCGGCTCGCCACGAACTTCGAGACCCTGCGCAGCCGGCAGCTCGCCTACCTGCTGTCGAGCGAGGAGCGCCGGCCGCAATCCCTGCCGCGGCTGCGCGCCAGCATGGCCGACATCGAGTCCGACATCGCCGCCTATGCAGGCCTCGTCAGCGACGGCGAGGGTGCGCTGTGGGACGCGGTGAAGGCGACGGTGCCGGCCTACTCGGCCATGGGAGAAGAATTCATCCGCCGCCTCGACGCCGCCGACACGAAGGGCGCCACCGCCTACGTGCTCGACGGAATGCTGCCGGCGCTCAACGCCGCCCGCGCCGCCCTGAAGGCCAACCTCGCCTTCAACGAGGCCGCCGGCAAGACCAGCGCCGCCGTCGCGCAGGCGTTGGGCGAGCGCGCCCGCCTCGCCATCGCCGTCGTCCTCGCCCTCGTCGCGGCGACCACCGTCGCGGTCGGCTGGATGTCGGTCTCCACGATCTCCGCGCCCGTCCGGCGGATGGCGCGGGTGATGGACGTGGTGGTGGCCGGCGACACCACGGTACTGGTGCCGCATACCGGCGAGCGCAGCGAGCTCGGCGCGATGGCGTCGGCGGTCCAGGTGTTCAAGGAGAACCTGATCCGCACGCGCAAGCTGGAGGCGGAGACGGCGGACGCGCGGCTGGCGGCGGAGGCGCAGCGCAAGGCCGGGATGCGGCAGATGGCCGACGACTTCGAGGCGGCGGTGGGTGGCATCGTCGGGATGGTGTCGTCCTCGGCGACCGAACTGCAGGCCACCGCCCGGACCCTGACCGCGACCGCCGCCGAGACCGCGGGCCAGTCCACCACGGTGGCGGCGGCCGCCGAGGAGGCCGGCA
>NZ_VRVF01000043.1:0-42783 GCF_008040045.1 Methylobacterium sp. WL8
CGTCGAATCCGGCCGCGGCGAGGCCCGCGGCTCGGCCGGCGACGCCGCCGGGCGCTGCACCGGGCACGCCGCCCGGCCGCCCCGGCGATCCGGCCGTGGCGCCGAACGCCGCCCCGGGCGTGCCCGGTCGGCCGGTGCAACCGCCGGGCGCGGGCCAGTTCGCCCCCGGCCAAGGCAATCCGGGACAAGGCAATCCGGGGCAAGTGAATCCCGGGCAGGGCCTTCCCGGCCAGCCGAGCCCCGGCCAGCCGGGGCTTCGCGGCTCCGACACGCAGCCGGGCTACGACCCGCGCGGCGTCCCGACGGGACGCGTCGACGACCGCGGCGGCTTCAACCGGCCCGGGCGCCCCGGCTACATCTCCGGCGGCTTCAACACGGATGACGAGGAGGTGCGCGACTACGACCGCGTGCGCCGCGACCGCCGCGAGTTCAACGAGGACGGGCGGACCTACATCCGCGAGCCCGGCCGCATCATCGTGCGCGACCGCGACAACTACTTCATCCGCCACGACGAGAACGAGCGCTTCCGCGACATCGGCGGGCGCGGCTACCGCAGCGAGCGCCGAGGGCCGGAAACCTACACCTACCTCGATCGCCCCGGCGGCGAGCAGATCGTGACGGTGATCGACGACGACGGCCGTATGCTGCGCCGCTCCCGCCGCTTCCGCGACGGCCGGGAGGTCGTGCTGATCGACAACAGCTACGGCGGCGCCCCGCGCCCGATCTACGAGGACGTGGTCGACCTGCCGCCGCCCGACATCCGCATCCCGCGCGAGCGCTACGTGGTGGATTACGGCGCGTCCGACGAGCGCGCCGTCTACGAGGCCCTGTCGGCCCCGCCGGTGGTGGCGATCGACCGGCGCTACACCCTCGACCAGGTCCGCTACAGCCCGCAGCTGCGCGCCCGCATGCGCAGCGTCGACATCGACACGATCAACTTCGACACCGCGTCGTTCACGGTCACCCCCGACCAGGCGGCCCGGCTCTCCACCATCGCGGCGGCGATCAACCAGGCGATCCGCGCCAACCCGCAGGAGGTCTTCCTGATCGAGGGCTACACCGACGCGGTCGGCGCCGACGTCGACAACCTGTCGCTGTCGGACCGCCGGGCGCAATCGGTCGCCACGGTGCTGACGCAGAACTTCCAGGTGCCGCCGGAGAACCTGACGACGCAGGGCTACGGCGAGCAGTACCTGAAGGTGAACACGCAGAGCGCCTCCCGCGAAAACCGCCGCGTCACGGTCCGCCGCATCACCCCGCTGCTGCAGCAGGGCAACGCGGGCGCCGCGGCTCCGCCGCCGCGGTAGCGGCTCGCCCCGTCTGCCGGCGTTCGGATCGCGCGAAGCACGACGCAGCCCCCTCTCCCGTTCGGGAGAGGGTTGGGGTGAGGGGTCAGGTCGAGCCGAAAAGGGGACGGTCCTGACCCTGGCCCTTGCCCGGATGAGCGACCGTAGTCCCACGATGTTCGACGGCTGCAGCCAACGCGCGGGTCCCCCTCGCCCCGCGGGCGGGGAGAGGCCCGGCTGCGCCCCGTCGTGCAGCCGGGGAGCGGAGGCGAAGCCGAAGCGAGGGTGAGGGGGAATCGACGAATGAGCCTCTTCCGTTCGCGCCCCCTCACCTTCGGCTGCCGCCTCGCTTCGCCGACGACGAGGTCGGCAAAGCCCTCTCCCCGCGCGCGGGGCGAGGGGATGCGCGCCCATCGATCCGCCATAGCTGGGATTCGTGAATGCGGTGGCGTCCGGCTGGATGGTGCTGGCGCGAGCGGTCAAGTCCGTCCGGGAAAGGCACGCCCCTCCCCTTGTCCCGCTCTCGATCGGGCAAGGTGATCGTAAAGCGTGATGTGCTCTTCGGACCCCTACGGGCAGCACCGTCGTCATCCCGGGGCCGCGCAGCGGAGCCCGGGCTCCAGAACCGCAGGACGAGCAGGACTTGGCACCGGCGGCGGTTCTGGATTCCGGGCTCGCCTCCGGCGCCCCGGAATGACGGCGTGGCACAATCTGTGATCGGCCTGCCCGAACGCGAAGGGGGAACCCGCGCGGCGTCCTGCCGGATGGCGAGTCCCGTCGCATGCTTCAGGGGAACGCGTCCTCTGCCTGTCACGACGAAGGTCGGTTTTCCGCGCCCCAGCGGTTGACGGTCGCCGCGTCCAGGCGTCAGGCCTGTGTCGCGAGGACGAGGCCGGGACCGGAAAACGCATGAGCGACGGCGTCGAGCTGATCCGATCGGGCACGCCGGCCTTCCGCCGCACGGCGCTCGCGCTGGCGGCAGCCGGCTTCTCCACCTTCGCCGTGCTCTACTGCGTGCAGCCGCTGCTGCCGGTCTACGCCGACGACTTCGGCGTCTCGCCGGCCGAGAGCAGCCTCGCCCTGTCGCTGCCCTGCGGCGTACTCGCGGTAGCGCTGCTGGTCGTCAGCCCGATCTCGGAGGTCCTGGGCCGCAAGCCGGTGATGCTGGCCTCGCTCTTCGCCTCGGCGATCCTGACGATCGTCGCCGCGATGGTGCCGGGCTGGCACGGGTTCCTGGCGCTCCGCGCGCTCACGGGGCTCGCCGCGAGCGGGCTGCCGGCGGTGGCGATGGCCTATCTTGGCGAGGAGATGGACGCGCGCTCGATCGGCCTGTCGATGGGGCTTTTGGTCGGCGGCAACGCGGTGGGCGGGATGTGCGGCCGGCTCATCGCCGGCATCATCGCCGACCACGCCACGTGGCGGCTCGGCGTCGGCACCATCGGCGTGCTGGCGCTGGCGGCCGCCTTCGCGTTCTGGTGGGCGCTGCCGCCGTCCCGCCGCTTCGTCGCCCACCGGATGCGCTGGCGCGAGGTGCCCGGCACCTTCGGCCAGCACTTCCGCGATCCCGGCCTGCCGTGGCTGTTCTCGGAAGCGTTCCTGCTGATGGGCGGCTTCGTGTGCGTCTACAACTACATCGGCTTCCGCCTGCTCGATCCGCCGTTCTCCCTGAGCCAGACCGCGATCGGCGCGATCTTCGTCGTCTACCTGTTCGGCACGCTGAGCTCGACGCTCACCGGCGAGGTCGCGAGCCGGCTCGGGCGACGCAAGGTGCTGTGGCTGGCGATCACGGTGGCGCTCGCCGGCATCCTGATGACCCTGTCCGAGAACCTGTGGCTGGTGGTGCTCGGCATCGTCGTCACCACCATCGGCTTCTTCGGCGCCCACTCGGTGGCGAGCAGCTGGATCGGCCGGCGCGCCCTGCGGGACCGCGCCCAGGCCTCGTCGGTCTACCTGTGCCTGTACTATCTCGGCTCGTCGGTGCTCGGCACGGCCGGCGGCTGGTTCTTCGCCCATTCCGGCTGGACCGGCGTGGTCGCGTTCGTCGGCGTCCTCTACGGTCTGGCGCTCGCCGTCGCGCTCCGGCTCTCGCGCCTCGCGCCGCTCGCGCCCGCCCCCTGAAGGAGGTCGCCATGACAGGCACCCAACGCCGCCACGAAGACCACGTCGCCGACCGGTTCGGCGCGCAGGCCGCGGCCTACGTCGCCAGCGCGGTCCACGCCGCGGGCGCCGACCTCGACCGCATGGCGCGGCGCCTGCACGGGTCGCGCCCGGCCCGCGCCCTCGACCTCGGCTGCGGCGGCGGCCACGTCGCCTTCGCGATCGCGCCGGAAGCCGGCTCGGTCACGGCCCTCGACCTCTCGCCCGACATGCTCGCCGCGGTGGCGGCGGAAGCCGCGCGGCGCGGGCTCTCCAACATCGCGACCGAGGCCGGATCGGCCGAAGCGCTGCCCTTCCCCGATGCGAGCTTCGATGCGGTCACGACCCGGTTCAGCGCGCATCACTGGCGCGACGTCCGCGCCGGACTCTCCGAGGCGCGGCGCGTCGCCAAACCCGGCGCGCCGACGCTGATCGCCGACGTCGTCGCCCCTGACGACGCGCTCCTCGACACCCACCTCCAGGCGGTGGAGCTGCTGCGCGACCCCTCGCACGTGCGCGACTATTCGGTGCCCGAATGGCTGGGGATGCTCACGGATGCCGGCTTCACCGTCGACAAGGTCACCCACGGCCGCCTGCGCATGGACTTTTCCACCTGGATCGCCCGGATGCGGACGCCCGAGCCGCACGTCGCGGCGATCCGCTCGCTCCAGGCCTCGGCCCCGGACGAGGTCGCCCGGCATTTCGGGATCGAACCGGACGGGAGCTTCTGGATCGACACGGTGCTGATCGAGGCGGCGGCGGTGTAGCGCCCTTCACCCCCAGAGTGCGGCCTCCGGCGGGTGGATCGTGCTGCCCTCGAACACCAGCCCCGGCTCGCGGTCGCGCGCCAACAGCAATGGGCCGTCGAGGTCCACGTATTCGGCGTGGTGGACGAGCAGCATCGCGGGTGCCATGGCGAGCGAGGTGCCGACCATGCAGCCGACCATCAGCGCGAGGCCGCGAGCGCGGGCCTCGTGGGCGAGCATCACGGCTTCGGTGAGCCCGCCGGTCTTGTCGAGCTTGATGTTGATCGCGTCGTAGCGCCCCGCGAGGCGGTCGAGGCCGGCGCGGTCGTGCAGGCTCTCGTCGGCGCAGATCGGGATCGGGCGATCGATCGTCGCGAGCAGCCCGTCGTCGTCGGCCGGCAGCGGCTGCTCGATCAGCGTCACACCGGCGGCGAGGCAGGCGGCGAGGTTGGCCTCCAGCGTCTCGGCCCGCCACGCCTCGTTGGCGTCGACGATCAGGCGGCTGTCCGGCGCGCCGCGTCGGACGGCGGCGATCCGCGCGGGGTCGCCCTCGCCGCCGAGCTTCACCTTGAGCAGCGGCCGGGCCGACGCCTTGCGCGCGGCCTCCTCCATGCTTTCGGGCGAGCCGAGGCTCAGCGTGTAGGCGGTGGTGGCCGGGGCCGGCGCCGTCAGGCCCAGAATCTCCCAGGCGGGGCGCCCCTGCGCCTTGGCCTCGAAATCCAGCAGCGCGCAGTCGAGGGCGTTGCGGGCGGCGCCCGGCTTCATCCGCTCCGTCATCTCGGACCGGGTGAGGCCGGCGGCGATCGCGTCGCCCTGGGCCTCGATCGCGGCGGCGACGCTCTCGACGCTCTCGCCGTAGCGCGGATAAGGCACGCACTCGCCCCAGCCGGCGACCCCGCGCTCCGCGTCGGCGATCCGCGCGGTGACGACCACGGCCTCCGTGCGGCTGCCGCGGCTGATCGTGAACGCGCCGGCGATCGGGAAGCGCTCGATGGCGACGGCGAGCCGCCTCACGGCGCGGTCTCCGGGAACTCGGCGATCAGCCGGTCCACGAGCCCGTCGACGCCGAAGCGCACCGGATCGGTGGCGGGCAGGCCGTACTCGGCGCCGAGCTTGTCCAGCAGCGAGCGGGCGGTGTCCTCCTCCAGCGCCTGGGTGTTCACGGCGATGCCGGTGGGGCGGATGCCGGGATTGGTCAGGCTGCCGAGCTGAATCGTCAGGTCGATCACCTGGCGGATCGAGGGCAGCGGGTGCTGCACGCCGCGCATCGTCGTGCGGCTCGGCTCGTGGCAGACCACGAAGGCGTCGGCCTGCGCCCCGTGCAGCAACCCGAGGCTGACGCCGGCGAAGGACGGGTGGTAGAGCGAGCCCTGGCCCTCGATCAGGTCCCAGTGCTTCGGGTCGGCCGCGGGTGCGATCCACTCGACCGCGCCGGAGATGAAGTCGGCCACAACCGCGTCGATGGCGACGCCCCGGCCGGAGATGAACACCCCGGTCTGGCCGGTGGCGCGAAAATCCGCGTCCATGCCGCGGGCGCGCATGCCTTTCTCCAGCGCCAGCACCGTGTACTTCTTGCCGACCGAGCAATCGGTCCCGACCGCGAGCAGGCGGCGGCCCGGGCGCTTGGTGCCCTTGCCGGTGGCGAAGGTCTCGTCGGTGTGGCGCACGTCGTGGAGCGCCCGGCCGCGGCGTGCGGCCGCCTCGGCGATGGCCGGCACCGCGCCGAGCCGCGCATGCAGGCCGCTGGCGACGTCGAACCCGGCCTCCAGGGCGGCGACGATCTCGGCGACCCAGTGCTCGGGCAGCACGCCGCCGGCGTTGGCGACGCCGATCACCATCGTGCGGCAGCCCTTGGCCAGCGCCTCGTCGAGGGTGAGGTCGGGGATGCCGAGGTCGGCCGCGCAGCCCGGCAGCCGGATCTGGCCGATGCACCATTCGGGGCGCCAGTCGACGATGCCGTAGGCGGTCTTGGCGGCGAGCCGATCGGGCACGTCGCCGAGGAACATCAGATAGGGCGTCTCGATCTGCATCGGCCGTCATCCCTTCGCGCGCGCTGCCGCGGGTCCGGCTTCCTATCGCGGGATCGCGCGTGCGGGGCAATGCACGATCACGGCCAAAGCCCCGTTCGCCGACGGCTTGCCCCCGCCTCGCCCTTGCGAAGGACGCCGTTGTGCGATGTGGTCCCGTGCGAAACGGATGTGGGGCCAGTGGGCATGATGAAAATGTACGGTAACTGGCGCTCGGCCGCCGCCTTCCGGGTGCGGATCGCGCTGAAGCTGAAGGGGCTCGCCTACGAGGAGACCTTCATCGACCTGGACGCGGGCGACCAGCACGCGCCGGAATTCCGCAAGATCAACCCGCAGGGCGCGGTGCCGGCCCTGTTCGACGGCGACGGGCCGCCGCTGACGCAGTCGCTCGCGATCCTCGACTACCTGGAGGAGACCAAGGGCGGCGTCCCCCTGCTGCCGGCCGATCCGCGCGAGCGGGCGCGGGCCCGTTCGTTGGCGCAGCTCGTCGCCTGCGACACCCATCCGCTCTACGTGCCGCGGGTGCGCAATTACCTGATGGAGGCCTACGACCTTCCGAAGGAGCGGATGATGGGCTTCGTCCGCCACGCCTTCGAGACCGGGCTGAAGACCCTCGAGACCCGGCTCTCGACGGAGGACGGCACCGGCCGGTTCAGCCAGGGCGACGCGGTGAGCCATGCCGACCTCTGCCTCGTCAGCCTTTGGGTCGGCACCGCGATCTTCGGGGTCGAGACCGCGCCCTACCCCACCGTGGCGCGCATCGCCGAGACCTGCCTGGCGCTGCCGGCCTTCGCCGAGGCCCATCCCAAGCGCCAGCCCGGCGCGCCGGCGGCCTGAGGCCGCCGCACGCTCGAGGCCGCTCTCGGGTGGAGGCCGCTCTCGGGTGGAGGCCACTCTCGGGTTGAGGCCACTCTCGGGTTGAGGTCCCGCCAAAAATTTTTGATCGCCGCGGCCGGATTACGGCCATCCTCGCATGGTTTAGACCGGTTCCGAGATACCCTGCCCGGGCGGGCGGCACGGTCGGTGCCTGCGCACGGGGGCACCGGGGGCGATGAGGCGGCGCCGGCCGCACCGAGGAGCGACGAGACAGGCATGGTACCGGGCGAGAACGAACAGGGCCTCCACCGCATCGTCGTGGTCGGCGGCGGCGCGGCCGGCCTGCAGCTGGCGACGAAGCTCGGCGACAAGTTCGGGCGCAGCAAGGACGTCCACGTCACCCTCGTCGACCGCGCCCGCACCCACATCTGGAAGCCGCTGCTGCACGAGGTCGCCGCCGGCAGCCTCGACGTCGGCCACCACGCGGTCGACTACCTGCACCACGCGCACCAGCACCATTTCCGCTACCGCATCGGCGAGATGACCGGGCTCGACCGGACCGCGCGCACGATCCAGCTCGCGGCGAGCCACGACGCGGAAGGCCGCGAGATCACGCCGGTTCGCGCGGTCGGCTACGACACGCTGGTCATGGCGGTGGGCTCGACCACCAACGATTTCGGCACGCCTGGCGTGAAGGACCACGCCATCGCGCTGGACACCCAGGATCAGGCGGTGCGCTTCCACCAGCGGCTCGTGAACGGAATGCTGCGGGCCCACACCCAGGTCGGTCCGGTGCGGCCGGGCCAGCTCCACGTCACGGTGATCGGCGCCGGCGCCACCGGCACCGAGCTCGCGGCCGAGTTGCACCGCACCGTCCGCGACGTGGTCTCCACCGGCATGGACCGGATCGATCCGGCCAAGGACCTGAAGATCACCCTGGTCGAGGCGGCCGACCGCATCCTGCCGGCGGTGCCGCCGCGGCTCTCGTCCGAGGTGATGGCGCTGCTCGCCAAGATCGGCGTCGAGGTCCGCGTCCAGGCCCGCGTCACCGAGGTGCGCGCCGACGGCGTTGCGCTGGCCGACGGCTCGTTCATCCCGTCCGAGCTCGTGGTCTGGGCGGCCGGCGTGAAGGCGCCGCCGTTCCTGCAGGGCATCGGCGGCCTGGAGACCACCCGCACCAACCAGCTCGTGGTGACGCCGACGCTGCAGACCACCCACGACCCCGACATCTTCGCGATCGGCGACTGCGCCTACCTCGTCGAGGCCGGCTCCGACCGCCCGGTGCCGCCCCGCGCCCAGGCGGCGCACCAGCAGGCGTCGCACCTGATCAAGCAGATCCCGGCTCGCATCGCCGGGAAGCCGCTGAAGCCGTTCAAGTACCGCGACTTCGGCTCGCTGGTCTCGCTCGGCGAATACTCGACGGTGGGCAGCCTGATGGGCTTCATCCGCGGCAAGAACATGCTCATCGCCGGGCTGTTCGCGCGGATGATGTACCGCTCGCTCTACAAGATGCACGAGCAGGCGCTCCACGGCACGATGAAGACGGCGCTCGACGCCGCCGCCCGCGCGCTCACCCGCCGCACCGAGGCGCGGGTGAAGCTGCACTGAGGGGGCAATCACGCCACTTCATAGGGCACCCCGAACGGATCGTGCGAAGCGCCACGCGGCCCCCTCTCCCGTTCGGGAGAGGGCTGGGGTGAGGGGTGCGTCCTCTCCGGACAATCCTCGCCCCTCACCCTGGCCCTCTCCCGAACGCGAGAGGGGACCCGCGCTTCACCTGCACCACGGGTGGATGTGACGACCTGTGCGGGAGAGAGGTCGGCGCACCAGGACCGCCCCCCGTTGCCAGCCCCGGCATTCGGTGGTTCCGTGCCGCCGCCGCGCGCGTTCAGACGTGCCGCCAGGGAGAGTTCGTCAGCCATGATCCTCGTCAGCGTGATGTATCCGGCCGGTCCCCGGTTCGACATGGACTACTATCTCGGCCACCACATGCCGCTGGTGCGCGAGCGCTGGTCGCCGATGGGCCTGCATGAGGCCAAGGTCGTGCGCGGCGTCGGTACGCCGGACGGCAAGCCGGCCCCGTTCCAGGTGATGGCGCTGCTGACCTGGGACTCCGCCGACGCCTTCGCCAAGGCCGCCGCCCAGCACGGCCCCGAGATCTTCGGCGACATCCCGAAGTTCACCGACGCCGAGGCCGCGGTGCAGATCAACGAGCTGCCGGAGGCATCCGCGTGATCGACATCGTCCAGGCGATCCAGGCCGCCGATCCGAGCCTCGGCACCAGGGTCATCGTGCTGCGCTCGGATTCCCGGGCGCTGGCGAGCCCGGAGGCGCTGGTGCCCGAGGCCGAGGCCTGGCTCGCCGAGAACGCGCCAGGCGCCCGGCTGCTGCGCAAGTCGATCCTGCTCGCCCCCTATCCCGGCGGCATGCCGGCCGAGCGCACGGTGACGGTGATGGCGTTCGCGGAGGCCCAGCACCTGGCCGCCTTCGCCACCGCCTGGACGGCCGACCCGGAGCCGGAGGACGACGAGGCCGCGCCGGAGGGCTGAAGGCCCGGGAGCGCCCCGCCCTCCCGCCATGAGGGCCACCGTACTCACACGATTCGGGACGGCCGCGGATCACTCGCGGGCTCCCCTCGCCCCGCGCGCGGGGAGAGGCCCGGCTGCACCTCGTCGTACAGCCGGGGAGCGCAGGCGAAGCCGAAGCGACGGTGAGGGGGCGCGAGCGGAGGAGGCTCCTCCGGCTCGGCCCCCTCACCCTCGGCTGCCGCCTCGCTTCGGCGACGACGAGGTCGCCGAAGCCCTCTCCCCGCAGGCGGGGCGAGGGGATGCGCACACAGCGAACCGCCGGCAGGGATGCCGGAATTCAGTCATTTCGCATCGGACGGATGACACTTCCCCTCACGCCGCCTTAAGCTTGCCCTCACGCCGCCTTGAGCTTGTGGATCGTGCCGAGCACCTCGGCGCGCTGGACCTCGAGGCGGTGGATGAGCGGGCGTAGGTCCGCGTCGCCGTGGGCGGCGGATTCGATCTCGCGGCAGAGGCGCGAGAGGCGGGTGAAGCCGAGCATGCCGGCGGCCGAGACCAGGGCGTGCGCGTCGTGGGCGACCTGGACCCGGTCGGCCTCGGAGCGGAAGCGGTCGCGCAGCTCAGCCCCCATCAGGTCGAGGAGCGCCGCCACTCGCTCGGCCCCGAACCCGTCCTTCAGGGCGCCGAACACCGCTCCGTCGAGCACGGTGTTGGAGCCGTCCGTCGCGGCGGAGGCCGGCGCCGGGCGGGCCTCGCGCTGCGGGCCGGTCCAGCGCGCGATGGTGGCGTAGAGGTCGGCGCGGCGGAACGGCTTGCCGACGTGGTCGTCCATGCCGGCCGCGTGCAGGTCGTCGATCTGCTTCGGGAGCACGTTGGCGGTCATCGCGACGATCGGAATCTCGCAGGCCGGCGGCGGCAGCGCGCGGATGTGGCGGGTCGCGGTGAGGCCGTCCATCACCGGCATCTGCACGTCCATCAGGACGAGGTCGTAGCCCCGCCCCCGCGTCAGCGCCGCCTCGACGGCGGCCACCGCCGCCGCGCCGTCCTCGACCACGTCGACGACGTAACCCTGCGCCTCGAGCACCGCGCAGGCGAGCTCCTGGTTGAGCGGAACGTCCTCGGCCAGGAGCAGGCGCACGGGGCCCCCGGCCCTATCCGCGGCGGCCACCGCGGACGGCACCGCCGCGGGGACGGTCTCCTCGCCCGGCGGCAGCGTCAGGGTGAACCAGAAGGTCGAGCCGGCGCCCTCGCGGCTCACCACGCCGATCTCGCCGCCCATCAGCGACAGCAGGTGGCGGCAGATGACGAGGCCGAGGCCGGTGCCGCCGAAGCGGCGGCTGATCGAGCCGTCGACCTGGCTGAAGCGTTTGAACAGCCGGTCCTGCTGCGCCGGGTCGATGCCGATGCCGGTATCGGTGACCTCGAAGCGCAGGTCGTAGCCGCGCGCGCCCGTGCCCTCGCGCGAGACCGCGAGGGTCACCGAGCCGTGGGGCGTAAACTTCACGGCGTTGTTCAGGAGGTTCAGCAGCACCTGGCGCAGGCGGCTCGCGTCGCCGTGGACGAAGGCGGGCAGGTCCGGGTCGATCCGGGTCTCGATCCGCAGGTCGCTCTTCCGGGCGCCGCCCCGGACGATCGAGACGGTGTTGTCGATCACCGAGACCAGCGGGAACGAGACCGGGTCGAGGGTGAGCTGCCCGGCCTCGATCTTGGAAAAGTCGAGGATGTCGTTGACGACGGTCAGGAGCGCGGCGCCCGAGCCCTGGATCAGCTCCAGCCGGTGCCGGTCCTCCGGCCGCAGATGGGTCTCGTCGAGGAGCATGTCGGCGTAGCCGAGGATGCCGTTCAGCGGCGTCCTGATCTCGTGGCTCATCGCCGCGAGGAAGTCGCTCTTGGCCTCGCTCGCCCGCTCGGCCTCGGCGCGCGCCGCCTGCGCCTCGGCGGTGATCGCGCGCAGCGCCGCCTCCGCGGACTTCCGCTCCGTGACGTCGATGTGGAGGCCGACCATGTGGCTGGGCCTGCCGTCCGGACCGAACAGCGGCCGGCCGCGGGCGTAGACCCAGCGCGGCCCGACCCGGAACTCGGCGGTGTAGGTCGAGCGGGTCTCGATCGCGTGGCGAATCGCGTCCCAGACCTCGCCGACCTGCTCGGGGTCGACCAGGGCGGTCCACGCGGCCGTGGTGACGGCGCGCGGATCGCCGTCCTCGGGCAGCCCGTGGATGCGCAGGCTCTCGGGCGAGAGCCGGCACATGCCCGTCTGCATGTCCCAATCCCAGGTTCCGGCGTCGGCCGCCTCCAGCGCGATGCGGAGGAGGCCGCGGGCGTCCTGCTCGGCCATCCGCGCGGCGACGATCTCGTCGATGTCCAGCGCCGTGCCGAGCCATTCGATCACGGTGCCGTCGTCCATCAAGGGGACCGGCGTCATCGACATCTTGTGCCAACGGTAGGCGCCGTCGGCGCGGCGCAGGCGCCACTCGCCGGCATAGGTGGTCTCGCCCGCCTGGGCTGCCCGCCACGCCGCCGCCATGGCCGGGGCGTCGTCGGGATGGTTGCAGCCCACGCGCGCGGCGCGGCCCGAGCCGATCGGCCCGTAATAGGCGTGGAACTGGGGGTTGGCGTAGGTGATCTCGCCGTCGCCCGGGCGCATCGTCCAGACCAGCAGCGGCAGGGTGTCGGCAAGCCCGCGATAGCGGCTCTCGCTGCGGTGGACGTCGGCCTCGGCCCGGCGCCGGTCGGTGACGTCGATCATGACGCCGAACAGGGCGGTGGTCGCGCCGGACGCGTCGGTCTCGCAGGTGCCGCGCACCAGGACGTCGCGCTCGGTGCCGTCCGGTCGCAGGATGCGGGCATCGAAGTCGAAGTTCTGAGCCCCCGCGATCGCGCCGCCCACGGCGGCCACCAGACGCTCCCGGTCGTCCGGGTGGTAGACCTCGGCAAAGGACGAGAGGTGCGGCGGAGGGTTGGCGGGGTCGCGGCCGGCGATCTCGTAGAGGCCGACCGACCAGACCGGCTGGCCGTCTGCCAGGGCGACGCGCCAGTTGCCGACGTGGGCGAGCTGCTCGGCCATGGTCAGCAGGTGGTTGGCGCTGGCGAGCGAGGCGGAGCGCGCCGCGATCTCGTCGGCCTGACGCTCCAACTGCGTCTCGTGCGCGCTCCGCAGGACCATCTCGCGCCCGAGCGCCGTGTTCGCCTCCGACAGGCGCAGGTGCGCGACCACGATCTCGGCGAGCCCCTGCAGCGCCGCGGCGTCCTCGTCCGAGAAGTCACGCAGCCGCGAATCGACGAGGCACAGGGTGCCGACGCGGATGCCGGGGGCGAGGATGAGCGGCGTGCCGGCGTAGAACCGGATGCTGCCCTCCCGGCCGTCCACGAGCGGGCTGCCCCGATAGCGTGGGTCGCGCCGCGCGTCCGGCACGACGTGCACCGCGTCCGACTGGATGGTGGCGTTGCAGAAGCTCTCCTGCCGGGGCATCTCGCCGGGGACCACCACGCACGGCGTCTTCAGCCATTGCCGGTCGGCGTCGATGAAGCCGACGAAGGCGGTCTCGACGTCGAACAGGCGGCGGGCGGTACGGCACACCGCCTCGAAATGGGCCTCCTGCGGCGTGTCGAGGATGCCGAGGGCGTGCAGGACCGCGACGCGCTCGGCTTCGCGCCCCGCGTCCGCCACGTCCCCAAGCCCCTCTGTGCTGCTCACGATCGCGCGCCCCCTGCCGGCATCCCCTCGGGGCGCCGGCCCATGACCTCATCCGGTTCGCGCGCCCCCGCGGCGGCCCAGCGCCGGCGCGCCGCCTCCAGCGCCCACACCATGCCGAGCATCATGTAGACGTGTCGCCACTTCTCGATATCGATCTGCAGCGCCTGAAGGAAGAACATCAGCAGGGCCGGCCAGATCACCTGCGCGTGGGCGCGGAACGGCGAGGCCCGCGCCAGCAGCCGGAACCCGACGAAGCCCGTGGCCGCCACGATCGCCAGGAACACGGCGCCGCCGAGCCAGCCGCCGTTGGCGAAGCTGCCGATGTAGGAGTTGTGCGGCTCCAGCCCGAAGGTCAGGCGCCAGTGCATCGGCCCCATCCCGAGCGGGCGCTCCAGCAGCATCTCCATCCCGCGCAGCTGGTTGCCGAAGCGGCCGGTCTCGCCCTCGTCGTAGTCCTGGCTCACCGCCGCGCGGGTGGCGAACATCTTCTGGACGCTGTCGACCGAGAGCAAGGCCGCCATCGCGACGGCGCCGAGCGCCAGGGTCGCCAGGCTGAGGAGCACGATGCGGCGGCGCAGGCGCGCGGAGCCGCAGGAGGCGTAGACCGAGCCGATCATCAGGAGCGCGGCGACGACGGTACCGCCCCAGGAGCCGCGCGAGAACGACAGGAAGATCCCGACGAGGATGATCAGCAGGCCGGCGAGCGAGAGCACCGGGCGGCGGCTCGTCGCGGTGATGAGCCCGTGCATCAGGTAGAGGGCGCCCAGCGTCAGGAACGAGCCGAACACGTTCGGGTCCTGGAAGGTGCCCGAGGCGCGGTCGTACTTGTAGAACAGGTCCTCGATCCCGAGCCATTGCAGGTAGCCGACGATGCCGAGCACCGCCGAGAACACGCAGCTCGCGGTGTAGGCCTTCAGCGCCAGCTCGACCCGTGCCCGGGTGTCGTCGGAAAAGAACATCACGAAGAACACGCACGTCACCGAGAGGTAGACGAGCTGGATCGTCCAGGTGACCGGAAACTCCTCGTCGAGGAAGGGCAGCAGCCCGACGACGATGGCGCCGAGATAGAGCAGCAGCAGCAGGACCAGCGGGACCGCGCCGCGATGCAGGCGGATGCCGAGGCAGGCCCAGAGCAGGATCGTCGGGATCGCGATGACGTCGTAGGGCGAGGTCTCGGAGAAGGCGAAGCAGGCGAAGAACACGAAGGCCGCGAACAGCGCGCGGGCGAAACCATGGATCACCCGGATCAGCGGGACCCGGTCCGCATACGGCAGGACGAAGCCCGGAACGGCGGTGCTGGCCATGGCTCACGCGGACTCCGCGGGCCTGGAACGCGGGCCCGCACGACGTTCGGCCCTTCATGATCCGGAAAGGTTGAGATTCGGCTGACAAGCCCTCGCTGCCATTCGATGCCGCGATACCGGCCCGCGGGCCGCATCGTCGCCGTGCGGAGACTTGCGCCGCGACTCCGGCCGTCGAAACTGTAGCGTGTCACTTGACAGTTTACGGACGGGATGCCATATCTCACCTGTCGTCAGACCTGCGATCGGCAGCGAGAGGCTCGTGCCGGGATGATCGTCAGCTTCCGGCACAAGGGTCTCAAGGAGCTGTTCGCGTCCGGCCGTTCCGCCAAGATCGCCGCTCATCTCAAGGCGCGCTGCCTGCGCATCCTGGACGCGCTCGACCAGGCCTCGAAGCCGGCGGACATGAACGTGCCGGGCTACGACTTCCACGCCCTGCACGGGTTCACGCCGACCCGATACACCGTCCACGTGAACGGTCCGTGGTGCATCACGTTCGAGTTCGAGGACGACGACGCCGCGCGCGTCGACTTCGAGCAGTATCATTGACGGTGAGGAGAGGCGATTTGCCCGAGGAATTCGCAGCCAAACGCCCGAACCGGGCCCCCACGCACCCCGGCGCCATCCTGCGGGAGGACGTGCTCCCGGCCCTGGGGATCACGGTTACCCAGCTCGCCAGCCATCTGAAGGTGACCCGCCAGCAGATCCATCGTGTGCTGTCGGAATCGTCCGACGTCTCGCCGGAGATGGCGCATCGGCTGGGCAAGCTCTGCGGCAACGGCCCCCTGCTGTGGAGCCGGATGCAGGAGGCCTACAGCCTCTGGCAGGCGGCGGAACGGCTCGGCCCCGACCTCGCGGAAATCCCGACCCTTGAGGCGAAGCGGGCGGCCTGAAGCAGCCTGCGGGACGATGCCGAGCTACACGCCCAGCATCGAACGACGGTCGGCCTTTTGTGACCCGGAAGGATCGAGATTCGGCCGACGGCGCCGCTCGACCGGAACCGGGCCAGACCGTATCATCGGTACCGGCCATCACCGTATCGAGGACGCGACCCGATGTCGGGCACCACTGTGCCGCTCAACTCCGATCTCGAGGAGCAGCTCGGGCGCATCCACCAGCAGCGGGAAGAGAGCGAGAAGTTCGTCGCCGAGTAGAAGAAGCTGATGGCCGAGTCGATGAAGCTCGAACACGAAGCGCGAAAGCTGGAGCGCGACCGGATGCTCGCCCCCTGGCAGATCGCGCTCTCCGGCATGGCGGCGGACGCGGCGTTCTTCGGCGCCGGCGCCGCCTTCGTCAAGCTGATCGGATCGTGACGCGCGGGTCGGTCACGATCTGGCTTACCTGAGCGTCAGGCGGCGCAATCCAAAAAACCCGCCTTGATCGCCTCGGCGTCGAGCTTGCGCCCGATGAACACCACCCGCGAGGAGCGGTCCTCGCCCGCCTTCCACTCGGCTTGCAGGTCGCCGTCGAGGATCATGTGGACGCCCTGGAAGACGAACCGGTGCGGCTCGTCGGGGAACGAGACGATGCCCTTGCAGCGCAGGATGTCCGGCCCCTGGATCGTGGTGAGGTTCGAGATCCACGGCATGAACTTCTCCGGGTCGACCGGGCCGTCGATGCGGGCCGAGAACGACTGCATGTCGTCGTCGTGGTGATGGTGGTGCCCCTCCTCCAGGAAGTCGGGCTCGAGGTCGAGGATGCGGCCGAGGTCGAAGGCGTTGCGGCCGAGCACCGCGTCGATCGGCACGTCGCAGTTCGTGGTGCGGTGGAGCTTGGCGTAGGGGTTGATGGCGCGGATCTCGCCCTCGACGCGCGCGAGGTCGGCCTCGGAGACGAGGTCGGCCTTGTTGAGCAGGATCACGTCGGCGAAGGCGACCTGGTTCTTCGCCTCGGGCGCGTCCTTCAGGCGCTCGGACAGCCACTTAGCGTCGGCGACCGTCACCACCGCGTCGAGGCGGGCGGCCTCGCCCACGTCCTGGTCGACGAAGAAGGTCTGGGCCACGGGGGCCGGGTCGGCCAGCCCCGTGGTCTCGACGATGATCGCGTCGAACTTGCCGCGCCGCTTCACCAGGCCGTCCATGATGCGGATCAGGTCGCCGCGCACGGTGCAGCAGACGCAGCCGTTGTTCATCTCGAACACTTCCTCGTCGGCGCCGACGACGAGGTCGTTGTCGATGCCGATCTCGCCGAACTCGTTGACGATCACCGCGTAGCGCTTGCCGTGGTTCTCGGTGAGGATGCGGTTGAGCAGCGTCGTCTTGCCGGCGCCGAGGTAGCCGGTCAGGACGGTGACCGGGATCTTCCCGGACGTGGTCGACTCGGACGTCGTCGGCTCGGACGTGGCGGGGCTCTGCGATCCGGACATGGGGCGACTCGTTTTCGGGGGCGGTGACGCGGAGGGCGCCCGGGCGGAGCCGGGCTGCCGACGACCTATCATATCGTATCATCGGCGCGCGGATGGAAGCACCCGAGCGCGGGCGCGGCGGTCTGGGCGCCCATGTCCGTCGCGAGGGCTCGTCCCTTGAGCGAGGCCGTCCCGTCGCAAGGCTGTCGCGAACGCCTGTCAGGGAGCGCTGGAGACCTGCCGCGTTCGAAGCTGGCGCGCGACGCCCGCCCCGGCGCCGCCGCGGGCCGGTCGATCCTCGTTTGTATCCGAGTCCTTCGTGCCCGATATCCCGAACGTGATCGCCACAGCGCGCCGCAATCGTCCTGCGGCGGCGCCCGACACCGGCGCGGCCATTGTGCGCCCCCGGCGCGCGGGATATCGGCGCTGCAGCAACGCACGCGTCGCCGGACGGCCCTAGGCCCGGCCTGCCTTAGAAAAGCACCATCGATCGGTTCGGTGCGGGGTGACGGGTTCCACCTCCGTCCGATCGCTCCGCCCCTCCCGCGACCACGACCCGAAGACGACAGCGCGATGGACGCCCGCACGCCTCTCGACCCCGACACCGACGCGCCGACGGGCGGGACCCAGCGTCCCCGCCGCCAGGGGCTGCTGCCGATCGCGGTGGTGCTGTCGCTGGTGATCGCCGCCGTCGCCGTGGTGGCGGTGTTCCCGCAGCCGGTGCGCGGCGTGCTCGAATCCGCGGCGACCTCCGTCCGTGGGATGTTCGGCGGGGCGGCGCAGGACGAGACCGCCGAGGCCGAAGCCCCCGCGACCTCCGCCGAGCGGACCTTCCGGCCGACGCAGGAGCAGCGCGCCGCCTTCGAGATCCACCCGGTGGCGACGATGACGTTCCGCCCGGAGGGCTCGGCCGAAGGCCGCATCGCGCTCAACGACGACGACAACGTGCCCGTGGCCTCGCCCTATTCCGGCCGCGTCACCAAGGTGCTCAAGCGCGCCGGCGACGACGTGAAGGCCGGCGAGGTGCTCCTCGTCATCGAGGCCACCGACATGGTCCAGGCCCAGAACGACTACCAGGGGGCGCTCAACACCATCCAGAAGCAGCAGGCGCTGCTCAAGCTCGACCAGACCATCGCCAGCCGGCAGCAGGAGCTGTTCGCGGCCAAGGCGGTGGCCCTGAAGGACTACCAGTCGGCCCAGAACGACGTGATCGCGGCGCAGAGCGACCTGAAGACGGCGCAGGCCTCGCTGGACGCAGTGCGCAACCGCCTGAAGCTGCTCGGCAAGACCGACGCCGAGATCGCCGCCTTCGAGAAGAACGGCACGATGAGCGCCGAGACGCAGATCCAGGCGCCGATCGCCGGGACGATCGTTCAGCGCAAGGTCGGCATCGGGCAGTACCTCACCACGTCGAGCGACCCGGCCTTCGTCATCGGCGACCTCTCGACGGTCTGGCTCATCGCCAACGTGCGCGAGAGCGAGATCCCGAAGATCCGCATCGGCCAGGAGGTCGAGGCGCGGGTCGCCGGCTTCGGCACCCGCGTGTTCAAGGCGCGGGTGAACTACATGGCCTCCAGCCTCGATCCGGCGACGCGCCGCCTCGCCGTGCGCAGCGAGGTCGACAACCCGGACCGGTCGCTGCGGCCGGAGATGTTCGCCACCTTCACCATCGTCACCGGCAAGCCGCAGCCCTCGCCCGCCGTGCCGCTCGCGGCGATCGTCTACGAGGGCGCCAGCGCCCACGTCTGGGTCGCCCGGCCCGACGGCGCCATCGCGGCGCGCGGCGTCACGCTCGGCCTGATCAACGGCGACAACGCGCAGGTGGTGGACGGGCTCGCCGCCGGCGAGGAGGTCGTCACCCGCGGCGCGCTGTTCATCGACCGCGCCGCGTCGGGCGACAAGGCGTCCTGACCGGACGGGAACGGCCGGGGGGCATGACGCGATGAACAGCCTGATCGTCTTCTCTCTGCGCCAGCGCGTGCTGGTGTGCCTCGGCTTCCTGGTGATGCTGGCGCTCGGCTACGCCGCCTACACCCAGCTCAACATCGAGGCCTATCCCGATCCGGTCCCGCCGCTCGTCGACGTGATCACCCAGAATCCCGGCCAGTCGGCCGACGAGATCGAGCGCTACATCACGATCCCGCTGGAGGTGGCGCTCGCCGGCATCCCGAACGCGCAGGTGGTGCGCACGATCTCGCTGTTCGGCCTGTCCGACGTGAAGGTGCAGTTCAACTACGAGTTCACCTACGAGGAGGCCTTGCAGCGGGTGCTCAACCGCCTGTCGCAGGCGCCGCCCCTGCCGAACGGCGCGACGCCGCAGATCTCGCCGACGAGCCCGGTGGGCGAGATCATGCGCTACAAGCTCGTCGGGCCGAAGGGCTTCTCGTCGGCCGAGATGAAGACCCTGCAGGATTGGGTGCTGCAGCGCCGCTTCAAGGCGATTCCGGGCGTCGTCGACGTGACCGCCTTCGGCGGCAAGGCCAAGGAATACGAGATCGCGGTCGACCTCAACCGCCTCCAGGCCCAGGGCATGACCCTGGTGCAGCTCGTCTCGGCCCTCAACAACTCCTCGATCAACGTCGGCGGCCAGACGCTGAACGTCGGCGAGCAGTCGGCCGTGGTCCGCGGCGTCGGCCTGATCCGCGACATGGACGACATCAAGGATACGATGCTGACCCAGGTCGCCGGCACGCCGGTGCTGGTGCGGGACGTGGCGGACGTGCGCGTCTCGAACGCGCCGCGGCTGGGCATCGTCGGTCACGACGGCTCGAACGACATCGTCGAGGGCATCGTCCTGATGAGCCGCGGCGGCCAGAGCCTGCCGACGCTCAAGCGCGTGGAAGCCGAGATCGAGAAGATCAACGCCTCGACGATCCTGCCGCCCGAGGTGAAGATCGAGCGGATCTACGACCGGTCGGGGCTGATCCACACCACCACGCACACGGTGATGCACAACCTCGTCTTCGGCGTGGTTCTGGTCTTCGTGGTGCAGTGGCTGTTCCTCGGCTCGCTTCGAAGCGCGATCATCGTGGCGGCGACCATCCCCTTCGCCCTCGGCTTCGCCATCCTGATCCTGGTGGTGCGCGGCGATTCCGCGAACCTCCTGTCGCTCGGCGCGATCGATTTCGGGCTGATCGTCGACGCCACCGTCATCATGGTCGAGAACGTGTTCCGGCACCTGGCCGAGCCGCACCACTCGGAGGGGCAGCCGGCGCCGGGCGGCCTCACCGGACGGCTCGGCACCATCGCCATCGCCGGCTCCGAGGTGAACCGGGCGATCTTCTTTTCGGCGACGATCATCATCGTCGGCTTCCTGCCGCTGTTCACGATGTCGGGCGTCGAGGGCCACATCTTCGGGCCGATGGCCAAGACCTACGCCTACGCGCTGGTCGGCGGCCTGCTCGCGACCTTCACGGTCTCGCCCGCGCTCTCGGCGGTGATCCTGCCGAAGCACGTGGAGGAGCGCGACACCCTGATCGTGAAGGTGCTGCGCTTCGGCCACGAGATCATCCTCGGCTTCGGCCTGCGCAACCGCATCCTCTCGATCGCGGTGACGGTGGCGATCCTGCTGGTGTCGGGGCTCGTCGCGCGGAACCTCGGCCTCGAGTTCCTGCCCAAGCTCGAGGAGGGCAACCTCTACGTGCGCGGCACGATGCCGGCCTCGATCTCGCTGGAGGCCGGCAACGCCTACGTCGAGCGCCTGCGCAAGATCTTCACCGAGGTGCCCGAGGTCGTCACCGTGATCTCGCACCAGGGCCGGCCGAGCGACGGCACCGACGCCACCGGCTTCTTCAACGTCGAGATCCTGGCGCCGCTGAAGCCGATCGACCAGTGGCGCAAGGGGCTCGACAAGGAACAGCTCATCGCCGGGCTGTCGAAGCGCCTCGACGCGGAGTTCCCCGGCATCGAGTTCAACTTCTCCCAGTACATCGAGGACAACGTCCAGGAGGCGGCCTCGGGGGTGAAGGGCGAGAACTCGGTCAAGGTCTACGGCACGGATCTAGCCGCGATCACCAAGGCGGCCAACGACGTGAAGGCGGTGCTCGCCACCGTCCCCGGCGTCACCGACCTCTCGGTCTTTGCCTCGCTGGGCCAGCCCACGGTGCGGATCGACGTCGACCGCCACAAGGCCGCCCGCTACGGCCTCTCGATCGGCGACGTGAACACCACCATCGCCGCCGCCATCGGCGGACAGACCGCGGGCGACCTCTACGAGTACGGCTCCGACCGGCACTTCCCGATGCGCGTGCGGCTGGCGAAGGAATACCGCTCGTCGCTGGCCACCATCCGCAACATCACCATCGGCGCCGCCAACCCGAACGGCGGCGTGGTGCAGGTGCCGCTCTCCGAGATCGCCGACGTCGACCTCGTCTCGGGCGCGTCGTTCATCTACCGCGAGGACCAGGAGCGCTACATCCCGGTGAAGTTCTCGGTGCGCGGGCGCGACCTCGGCGGCACCGTGCTGGAGGCGCAACGGCGCGTCGCCGACGAGGTGACGCTGCCGGCCGGCTATCACCTCGAATGGGTCGGCCAGTTCACCAACCTGCAGGACGCGGTGACGCGCCTCAGCCTGGTGGTGCCGATCACCCTGGTGCTGATCGCGCTGCTGCTGTTCATCAACTTCAACTCGGTCGCCGACATGCTGCTCGGCCTGTCGGTGATCCCGATGGCGATGATCGGCGGCATCTTCGCGCTGGCGCTCACCGGCACCCCGTTCTCGATCTCGGCGGCGATCGGCTTCATCGCGCTGTTCGGCATCTCGACGATGGAGGGCGTGATCCTGCTCGCCTACTTCAACCAGCTGATGGAAGAGGGATGGCCGCGCAAGGAGGCTGTCTGGCACGCCTCGATCGTGCGGATGCGGCCGGTGATGATGACCTGCGTCGCCGCCTGCGTCGGCCTCCTGCCGGCGGCGGTCTCCACCGGCATCGGCTCACAGGTGCAGAAGCCGCTCGCCCTCGTCGTCGTCGGCGGCATCCTGCTCGCGCCCAACCTGATCCTCGTGGTGGTGCCGGTGCTGATCTCGCTGTTCTCCCGCCGCCAGCCGAACCCGCTGGCGACGCCCGTCCTGCACCGGGCGGCGGCGTGATGGCGTCGGCTTCGAAACCCGTGGCGCGGGCACCACAACCCCCGCCCTCCCCGCCCGTCACGGCCAACGCCGCATTGACTCGACGCCCTCCCGCGGCGCTCTACCGGGCGGGGGTTCGCGCGACCGCGCGGGCCGGCACTCGCTGGGGCGCGATGATCGAGACGGCCCTGTACCGGCGATCCGCACGGGCGGCGGCGCTTGCCGCGAGCCTGAGCCTGTCCGCCTGCGCGGTCGGCCCGAACTACATCGCGCCCGAGGATCCGCCGGTCGCCCGCTACACGAAGGAGCCCCTGGCGAACCCGAGCGCGGCCGACAAGGTCGCCACGCGCCAGGGCGGCTCGGCCGACCAGAGCTTCGTCTCGGGCGCCGACATCCCCGGCCAGTGGTGGACGCTGTTCCGCTCCAAGGCGCTGAACCGCCTGGTCGAGGAGGCGCTGGCCAACAACCCGAACCTGGAGGCGGCCCAGGCGAGCCTGCGCATCGCGCAGCAGAACGTGCTCGCGCAGAAGGGCACGCTGTATCCCTCGCTCTCGGCCAACCCGCAGGCGCTGGGCGCGCGGGCGCCGGGGCTCGACCTGCAATCGCCGCTGCAGAACCAGAACAACTACCTCTACAGCCTCTACACGCCGCAGGTGACGGTGGCGTTCAACCCCGACGTGTTCGGCCTCAACCGCCGCACGATCGAGGGGCTGGAGGCGACGGCCGAGAACCAGCGCTTCCAGCTCGAGGCCGCCTACCTCAGCCTCACCGCCAACGTCGTCGCCGCCGCGATCCAGGAGGCCAGCCTCCGCGCCCAGATCGACGCGACGAAGCGGGTGATCCAGGCCCAGACCGAGGTGCTGACCCTCTACAACAAGCAGCTCTCGCTCGGGCAGATCGCCGGCGCCGACGTGATCCAGCAGCAGGCGGCCCTGTCGCTGTCGCAGCAGCTGCTGCCGCCGCTGGAGAAGCAGCTGGCGCAGCAGCGCAACCTCCTGACCGCGCTCGCCGGACGCCTGCCGAGCGAGGAGGTGGCTGAGACCTTCACCCTCTCGGCCCTGCGGCTGCCGACGAAGGTCCCCGTCAGCCTGCCCTCGCGCCTGGTGCAGCAGCGGCCGGACGTGAAGGCGGCCGAGGCCCTGGTGCAGCAGGCCTCGGCCGGCGTCGGCGTCGCGGTGGCGAACAGGCTGCCGCAATTCTCGATCACCGCCGCGGGCGGTTCGAGCGCCGTGCGGTTGGCGCAGATCACCAACCCGGGCGCCGGGTTCTTCACCATCCTCGGGCAAGCCACCGCGCCGATCTTCGACGCCGGCACGCTCTACCGCCGCCAGCGCGCCTCCGAGGAGACCCTGACCCAGGCGCAGGCGCAGTACCGCGCCGTGGTGATCGCCGCGTTCCAGAACGTGGCCGACGCGCTGCGCGCCCTGCAATCGGACGCCGCCGCGGTCGCCGCCGCCTCGGCCGCGGAGAATGCGACGGGCCAGAGCCTCGGCCTGATCCGCAAGCAGTTCTCGGCCGGCGCCGTGAACTCGACGCAGGTGTTGATCGCCCAGCAGGGCTACCTCTCGGCGCTCGTCACATCGGCCGGCGCGCGGGCGACGCAGTACGCCGACACCGCGGCCCTGTTCCAGGCGCTCGGCGGCGGCTGGTGGAACCGCGCCGACGTCGCCCCGCCCCCGCCCGAGACCGACCCGCTGAAGTTCTTGTAAGGCGGCCGCGAGGACGCGGCGCGTTGACGGCCGGGGTGGCGATCGCCATTCTCAGGAGCGAGAGGCTTTGGCATGACCGCTCCCACATCCGTCCTGCACATCCGCGTCGATGACGAGACCGAGGCCGGCGCCGTGGTCGCGCTCGATGCCCTCGGCCTGTCCATGTCGGATGCGGTGCGCCTGGTCCTGCACCGCGTCGCCACGGATCGAGCGCTTCCCTTCGAACTCGGGGTTCCGAACGCCGAGACCCGGGCTGCGATGGAGGAAGCCGAGACCATCGCCCGCCGGCACCGGAGCCGCTTCACGAACGCCGACGCGTTGATCGCCGACCTTGAAGACGCCGGCATCCGCTAGAGCATTTTTCAAGCGAGGTGGATGCCGGCTCGCGTGAAGAAAATGCGACCACACAGCAGGTTAGAGCATTTTCCGTGATCCAGAGATCACGGAAAATGCTCTAAGCGCGCCGCCCCGCCGCGGGCGTCGGACTACACGAAGACCTTCCGCAAGGATTGGGAACGCCTGTCCCGCTCCGGCCGGTACGACATGTCTCGTCTGAAACAGGTCATGCTGCTGCTGATCGCCAACGACGGCCCCCAGGCCCCGAGTGGCTCGATCATCCGTTGAAGGGGAATTGGGCGGGACATCGCGAATGCCACGTCGGCGGCGACTTCCTGCTCGCCTACACGATCGACGACGAACGCGGCTCCGGCCTCGTCGTCTTCGTCCGCGCCGGCACCCATGCGGACCTGTTCGGAGCCTGAACGGATGCCCTGCGCCGGCCTTGGCGGGATGATGCCGCCGCCGCCGGCAGGCCACGTCCGATGTCCGTCCCTCTACGAAGGCCCGCCTCATGAGCTTCACCGCGATCCCGGCCGTGTTCATGCGCGGCGGCACCAGCAAGGCGCTGATGCTGCACCGGCGCGACGTGCCGGCCGACGTCGCGGCCTGGGAACCGCTGTTCCTGTCGGCGATGGGCAGCCCCGATCCGTTCGGGCGCCAGCTCGACGGCATGGGCGGGGGCGTGTCGTCGGTCTCGAAGATCTGCGTCGTCGCGCGCTCGCGCCGCGACGACGCCGACGTGGATTACACCTTCGTCCAGGTGGTGGTGCGCGAGGCGCGGATCGACCTGTCGGGCAATTGCGGCAACATGCTCTCGGCGGTCGGCCCCTTCGCGATCGACGAGGGGCTGGTCTCGGCGCCCGACGGGCCTGTGACGATCCGGATCTTCAACACCAACACGAAGAAGGTCGTCCACGCCGCCTTCGCGGTGGCGGGCGGACGCGCGGTCTACCGCGGCGACCTCGCCATTCCCGGCGTCGCGGGGACGGCCGCGCCGATCCGCCTCGACTTCGTCAATCCCGGCGGCGCCACCACCGGCCGGCTGCTCCCCATCGGCACGGTGCGCGAGCGCCTCGCGGTGGCGGGGCTCGGGCACTTCGACGTCTCGATGGTGGACGCCGCCAACGCCTGCGTCTTCGTGAAGGCCACCGCCCTCGGGCTGACGGGGACCGAGCTGCCGGCGGCGATCGAGGCCGTACCCGGCCTGCTCGACCGTCTCGGCCGCATCCGCCGCGCGGCCTCGGTGGCGATGGGCATCGCCCGCGACGACGCGCACGCGGCCACCATCGTCCATGTCCCCTTCGTCGGCCTGGTGGCGCCGCCGCAGGACGCGGGCACCCTCTCGGGCGAGCGCGTGACCGCCGCCGCGGTCGACCTCACCGCCCGGGTGATCTCGAACGGCGTGCCGCATCAGGCGCTGCCACTCACCGCCACCCTGTGCCTCGCGGTCGCCGCCCGCCTCCCCGGCAGCGTCGTCGCCGAGGTCGCCCGTGAAACCGCCGACACCCTGCGCGTCGGCATGCCCTCAGGCGTCCTCACCGCCGACGCCGACGTGGTCCAGGATGGGGACGGGTTCCGCACGACGCGCGGTTCGTTCTTCCGCACGGCCCGGCCGCTGATGCGGGGGGTGGTGTACGCGTGAAGCGGACAAGACGGCGTCCCTCCAACCTCGGTCAATCCGGGGCTGCGAAGCAGAGCCCGGAATGACGGGGCGGGTGTGATCGCGGGATCAGCGCGTCCGCCTCACGTCCCCACCACCACCAAGACGATCTCCCGCCGGTGCGCCCGGTCGCGGTGCTCGATCAGGTACACGCCCTGCCAGGTGCCGAGCGCAAGGCGGCCGTCCACCACCGGGATCGACAGGGTGGCGTCGGTGACCATCGTGCGGATGTGGGCGGGCATGTCGTCCGGTCCTTCGGCGCCGTGGACGTAGGCCGCGTGGCGCGGGGCGAAGCCGTCCAGCGCGGTCATCAGGTCGGCCTGCACGTCCGGGTCGGCGTTCTCCTGGATCGTCAGCGAGGCCGAGGTATGCCGGCAGAACACCGTGACGATGCCGTCCGAGACGTCGCTGTCGCGCACGAAGGCGGCGACCGCGTCGGTGAACTCGGTGAAGCCCGGCCCCGGCGTGGCGATCGTCAGCCGCCCGCCGGCCTGGCGCCGGACGGAGCCGGAAAACAGCGCCTCGACCGTCCCCACCGTGCCACGCTTCATTCCGCGATCTCCAAGGTCGTGCCCGGCATCGTCTCGCGCTCGCCCCGCGCCAGGATGCGTTCCAGAAGGTCGATCCGGTCGGCCTCGGCTGCCGGCTTGTCCCAGCGGATGCGGCTGACGCGGGGGAATCGCATGGCGACGCCCGATTTGTGCCGGGTGGAGCGTTGCACGCCCTCGAAGGCGATCTCCAGCACCAATCCGCCCTCCGTCCCGTAGGCGACCTCGCGCACCGGGCCGAAACGCTTCACCGTGTGGTTGCGGACATAGCGGTCGAGCTTGGCCAGCTCCGCGTCGGTGAAGCCGTGATAGGCCTTGCCGACGGGCACCAGCTCGGGCCCGTCGGCGCCGTCCCGCCACACGCCGAACGTGTAGTCGGAGTAGAACGACGAGCGCTTCCCGTGGCCGCGCTGGGCGTACATCATCACCGCGTCGACGAGGTGCGGCTCGCGCTTCCACTTCCACCACGGGCCCTTCGGGCGGCCGGGCAGATAGGGGCTGTCGCGGCGCTTGAGCATCACGCCCTCGATGGCGTCGGCATCCAAGCCGGCTCCCAAAGCCGCCGGGTCGGCGCGGGCCGCGGCCAGGTCCTCCCAGGTCGAGAACGGCACCAGCGGCGAGACGTCGATCCGCACGTGGTCGAGCGTCGCCACGAACGCTTCGAGCCGGGCGCGGCGTTCCACGAAGCCGAGCCCGCGCAGGTCCTCGCCGTCGGCGGTGAGCAGGTCGTAGGCGCGCACATGCGCCGGGAACTCCTCCGTCAGCTTGCCCGTCACCGCCTTGCGGTTGAGGCGCTGCTGCAGCACGTTGAAGCTCTGCACCCGGCTCTCGCGCAGGATCAGCAACTCGCCGTCGAGCGTCCCCGTGAAGGTGACCGCCTCGGCCAAATCCGGGAAGGCGCCGGAGATGTCCTCGCCGGTGCGCGAGTAGATCCGCGCCACCTGCTCGCCCGCCGCGTCGCGCCCGCCGACGAGCTGCACGCGGATGCCGTCCCACTTCCACTCGCCGGAGAAGTCGGCCGGGGCGAGCTTGTCGAAGTCGGTCTCCTCCTCGATCGGGTGCGACAGCATCGGCGGCCGGAACGGGGCCGGGTTCAGGGTCTCGGGCCGCGGGCCGCGCCCCTCCGCCCAGGCGAACAGGGTCTCGAACGGGGCCTTGAGCCCGTGCCAGACCTCCTCGACCGCGTCCGCCTCGTGGCCGCCGAGCGCGCCGACCGCGGTCTTGGCGAGCCGCGCCGACACGCCGACGCGCAGGTTTCCGGTGACGAGCTTCAACAGCGCCCAGCGCCCGGTCTCGTCGAGCGCGTCGAGCCAGGTCGCAAGGTGCTGAGGCAGGTCGGCCTTGCGGATGGTCGACAGGGTCTCGACCACCTCGGCGAGCGTCGGCACGTGCGGAGGCGGGTTGTTGTGGCCGGGGCCGGGAGCGCCGACGGGCTCCCTCTCCCGTTCGGGAGCGGGGACCCGCGCTTCGTCCGCGAGGGGTCCCGGCCAGATCAGCGCGGTCGTCTCCGCGAGATCGCCGACGTAGTTGTGCGAGAGCCGGAACAGCACCGGGTCGATCCGCGCCTCGACGAGGCCGCGGATCAGCGCGGGCTTGGCCTCGCGGAAACTGAGGGTGCCGGTCATCGCCGCGAGCGCGTAGCCGCGTTCCGGGTCCGGGGTCTTCGCGAAGTAGTCCTGCAGCAGGCGCAGCTTCGCGTTGCGGCGCGGCTCGTAAGCGAGGCGGTCCAAAAGCTCGGCGAAATCGTTCACGCGGCGGCCTCGTCGGTGACCTCATCAGCGGCGTCTTGCGCCGCCTCGACGGGCGCCGGCTCCGCGTCGCCGTCGTCGCCGTAGCCCAGCATGTGCAGCGGTTTGGCCTTGATGCCCTGCGTCCCGCACCAGTGCACCAGCGCGTCCTCCTGCCCGTGCGTGACCCAGACCTCGCCGGCCCCGGTCTCGCGGATGGTGCGGCAGAGGTCGGGCCAGTCGGCATGGTCGGAGATCACCAGCGGCAGCTCGACGCCCTTCTGGCGGGCACGCGCGCGCACCCGCATCCAGCCCGAGGCGAAGCTCGTCACCGGGTCCGGGAATTTCCGCGACCACACGTCCTGGATCGACGAGGGCGGGCACAGCACGATGGCGCCCTTCAGGCCGGCGCGGTCGGTGGCGGCCACCTTGGGCGTGTCGCCCAGCGCAAAGCCCTCGCGCTTGTACAGCTCGGTCAGCTTCTCCATCGCCCCGTGCAGGTGGATCGGCCGGTCGTAGCCGGCCTCGCGGAGCAGCATCATCACCCGCTGCGCCTTGCCGAGCGCGTAGGCGCCGACGATGTGGGCGCGCTCGGGGAACAGAGCCACGGAATCGAGGAGCTTGCGCACCTCTGCCGCCGTGTCGGGCATGCGGAACACCGGCAGGCCGAAGGTCGCCTCGGTGATGAACACGTCGCAGGGCACCACCTCGAACGGCCGGCAGGTCGGATCGTGCGCGCGCTTGTAGTCGCCCGACACCACCACGCGCACGCCTTGCGCCTCGATCGCGATCTGCGCCGAGCCGAGGACGTGCCCGGCGGGGGCGAACCGCACCGTCACGTCGCCGACGCGGACGTCCGCGCCGAGCACGGCCTCCTGGCGCGCACCGCAAAAATCTTCGCCGTAGCGCACCGCCATGATGCGCAGGGTCTCGCCCGTGGCGAGCACGCTGCCGTGGCCGGCCCGGGCGTGGTCGGCATGGCCGTGGCTGATCAGCGCCCGCTCGACCGGCCAGGTGGGGTCGACGTGGAAGCGCCCGAGCGGGCAGTACAGCCCCTCGCGGGTCAGGGTCAGGAGGTCGCCGGCGCGAAGCGTCATCGGTCCCGTCTCGTCGAGGGTTGGGTCTGGCGGAGGATGGGTCTACCGAGGGGTGGCGTCGCCGACGATATAGGGCGTCGTCCCGACGAGACCCGGATCGATCCCCCATGACATCGATCCCCGCCATCGAATCGATCCCCGCCGTGAAATCGATTCTCGCAATGCACCAGGCCGGCTCCGGCGACCTGCTGGCCGACCGTCGCTTCGCCTACGCCGAGGCGTGCCTGGCCGAGGGCGACTGCGTCGGCGCCGCCGAGATGGCCGAGCAGGCGCTGGAACGCGCCCCGCGCTTCGCCGCCGCCTGGGTGCTGCTCGGGCGCGCCCGCGAGGCGCGGCACGCCGCCGAGGCCGCGGCCGGCGCCGCCGACCCGGCCCTGTTCCAGGCGGCGCTCCGTGCCTACGAGACCGGACGCGACCTCGACCCGGAGGACACGCTCGGCACCCTCGTCCACCTGGCGCGGATCGCCGGCGACGCCGCGCTGCCGGTGCTGTCGCCGGCCTACCTGCGCGCCCTGTTCGACGGCTATGCCGGCCGCTTCGAGCGCCACCTCGTCGAGGGCCTGGGCTATTGCGGCCCCGCGCTGCTCTGCGCGGCGCTCGACGCCTACGATGGATCGCGGGAACCGCCGCGGGGCTCCTTCTCCCAGGGGGAGAAGGGTGGGATGAGGGGCGTGACCTCTCCGGACAGTTCTCATCCCTCGCCCCAATTCTCTCCCGCACGGGAGAGGGAGCCGGGCGGCGCCCCCCGCTACGGCCACGCGATCGACCTCGGCTGCGGCACCGGCCTGATGGGCGCGGCGCTCGGCGCCCGCGTCGGGACGCTCACCGGGGTCGATATCGCGCCGGCGATGCTGGCGCTCGCCCGGCGCAAGGGCCTCTATGCGCGCCTCGTCGAGGCCGGGATCGAGGACTTCCTCGCGGGCGAGCCTGCGGCCTCCGCCGACCTCTGCGTGGCGGCCGACGTGTTCATCTATCTCGGGCCGCTCGCGACGGTGCTGTCCGGCATGACGCGGGTGCTGCGCCCGGACGGGCGCGCCGCCTTCACCGTGCAATCGCACGACGGCGACGGCGTCGTGCTCGGGCCGGACGGCCGCTACGCCCACGCCGACGCCTACCTCGCGGCCGCCGCCGAGGCCGCGGGCTTCGGCGACCTCGCGATCCGTTCAGCGGTGGTCCGGCGCGAGAACGGCGCGGACGTTCCCGGACGCACCGTGATCGCAGTCAAACGTAGTGCAAGCACGGGAGTGGAGGCCGCTTAATCCCGGCGCCGGAGAGCGAGGTGAGGAATATCACCCTGCCGGCCGTGCATAGTTGAACCTTGGCCGTGCTCGGCTCTTTATAGCCGTCGATCCCACCGCCGCCCGCTCGACCCCCTGCGCCCTCACGGGAGAAGCGGGCGCGACCCACCACGTTTCGAGGCCCTACATGGTGAACGAGAAGACCGCCCCCGGGGACCCGCCGGACAAGGCCTTCCCGGCGAGCGCGGCGACCCGCATCCCCTTCGCGATCGTGCTGGCGTTCCTGGCCGGCGCCACGGACTCGATCGGCTTCCTCGAGTTCTCGCAGCTGTTCATGTCGTTCATGTCCGGCAACACCACGCGCTTCGGCGTGGCGGTGGCGAACGCGGACTGGGAGAACACCCTGCGCGTCGTCACGGTGCTGCTGGTCTTCTGCTTCGGCGCCTTCCTCGGCACCTTGATCGCCGCCTGGGTCGGCCGCTGGCGGCTCTCGGTGCTGCTGACGATCGAGGCCGCCTTGCTGGCGCTCGGCCTGCTGATGCCGTGGGGCACCTTCGCCTTCCCGCTGCACGCCTATCCGATCGTCCTGGCGCTCGGCCTGCAGAACGCGATCCTCCAGGACGAAGGCGGTCGCAGCATCGCGCTCACCTACGTCACGGGCGCGGTGGTCCGCTTCGGCACCGGCATGGCCAACCTGATCCTCGGGACGGTGGCCTCGTCGTTCTGGATCCAGGCGCCGCTCTGGGCAGGCCTGTCGTCGGGCGCGGTGGTCGGCGGCCTGCTGCAGATCCGCTACGGCGAGAGCGCCTTCCTGTTCCCGGCGGCGCTCGCGGCCTTGCTCGCCTTCATCGCCGTTGTCCTGACGATCGCCAAGCCCGGCAGCGAGCTGGTGGCCGGCTCCTCGCCGGCGCCGGACGCGAGCCCCGACGCGAAGGCGATCGACGCGATCCACTGACCGCGGAGTCGGGACATCCCCTCCTCCGAACGGGCGATCGTTTTGCCTATTTCGCTGCGGACACCGATGACCCGCGGGTTCCCCCTCTCCCCGCGTGCGGGGAGAGGCCCGGCTGCATCCCGTCGTGCAGACGGGTAGCGGAGGCGAAGCCGAAGCGAGGGTGAGGGGGCGCGAACGGATGAGCCTCCTCCGGGTCAGCCCCCTCACCTTCGGCTGCCGCCTCGCTTTGCCGACGACGAGGTCGGCAAAGCCCTCTCCCCGCACGCGGGGCGAGGGAATGCGCGTCAAAAGAGGTGCCAGACGCGGGGATGCGTGAGTCCTGTCGCTTCTGCGGGAACGGGAGGAGGCGTGGTCAATCCACCGGCGCGCCACGGAGGCGCTTGGTCGCGCCGCGCTGGGTCTTGGCTTCGAGCCGCCGCTTCTTCGAGGCCAGCGTCGGGCGCGTCGCGCGGCGCGGAACCGGTGGCACGGCGGCCTCGGCGACGAGCTTGGCCAGCCGCTCGCGGGCGTCGGCGCGGTTGCGCTCCTGCGTGCGGAACTGCTGCGCGCTGATCACCAGCACGCCGTCGGCCGTGAGCCGCCGCCCGGCGAGCCGCATCAGGCGCACCGCCACCGCGTTCGGCAGGGCGGCCGAGCGGCGCACGTCGAAGCGCAGCTGCACCGCCGTCGAGAGCTTGTTGACGTTCTGGCCGCCGGGGCCCGAGGCCCGCACGAAGGTCTCGTGCAGCTCGGCCTCGTCGATGGCGATCTGAGGCGTGCAGACCAGGGCCACGGCCCCCTCCCCTTCCGGCTCAGCCGGCTTCCGAGGGCGTGCGCGCCTTCACGGCCAGCGCGTGCAGCCCGCGGGCGAACGCCTCGGCCAGCAGCGCGTTGACGACGCGGTGGCGGTCGACGCGGCTCTTCCCTTCGAAGGCGTCCGAGACCACATCGACGCGGAAATGCGTCTCACCCCCCGGCCGCGCGCCGGAATGGCCCGCATGGAGGTGGGATTCGTCCACCACGTCGAGGCGGGCCGGCGCGAGTTCCGCCGCCAGCTTGGCCTCGATCCAGTCCCGCAGCGTCGCCGTTCCCGTCATCCGTCCATCCCTCGTGTTGCGTCGCAGCCGCGTCACCTGGCGGCCGGGTCGTCAAGCCCGTTCGCCCGCATGCGTCATCAGGCCCGGCGCCCTTGTGTCTCGGGTCCACCCCCTCATAATCGCCCCGTCATGGATCTCAACTCGCCCCTCTTCGACAGCATCCGCATCCGGCGCACCTGCGACGAGCCCAAGACGGCCGGCGGCAAGAACTCGGCCGGCAAGAACTCGGCCGGCAAGACTGCGAGCGGCAAGCCCGCGGGCACCTGCGAGGCGGAGGGCTGCACCCATGCCGGCCTGTTCCGCGCGCCCAAGGGGCGACGCGCCGAGGGGCAGTACTGGAACTTCTGCATCGACCACGTGAAGGCCTACAACGCGACGTACAACTACTTCGACGGCATGAACGACGACGCCGTTCAGGCCTTCCAGAAGGACGCGATCATCGGCCACCGCCCGACCTGGGCGATGGGCGTGAACCGCCCGGCGGCGGCGAAGGCCGCCGACGCGCCGACGCGCGACTGGGCCTACGTCGACCCGCTCGGCGTGCTACGCGCCGAGGGCGTCGGCGGCACCCGCGGCCGTCAGGCCCCGGCCGAGCCGGCGCGGCCGAAGCTGTCGGCGACCGTGCGCCGGGCGCTGGACGTGCTGGGTCTCGAGGAAGGGGCCGACACCGCCGCGATCAAGGCGCAGTACAAGGCCCTGGTGAAGCGCTTCCATCCCGACGCCAACGGCGGCGACCGCTCCTTCGAGGAGCGCCTGCGCGACATCATCCGGGCGCACGACGTGTTGCGCGCGGCCGGCCTCTGCTGAGGCCGGCACGATCGATGCAAAGCCGGGCGTCGCGACGCGGCGAGCGGTTTTCGCGCGCGAACGACCGGAATTCTCCGAACGCCGACCTATATGTGGGCCTTGCCCTGAACGCCTGCCCGTCTGTGGCGCCCCGGCGCGACGACGGTTAAGGAAGGGCCTGCATCCCGGCGGCGTTCGCCCGGCGAGGCGAGGCCCGAGACAAGTTCCGCGCGGCTTTCGATCCGATGCCCGTCGGAAGACCGCCCTACGAGGTTCCGTATGCTCTCTGACGACAAGCCCGCCATGCTCCCCGACCGGACGGTCTCCGTCCGCGACACCTTCGGCATCGACATCGACCTCCAGGTGCCCGCCTTCGCGGAAACCAGCGAGCACGTGCCCGATCTCGATGCGGACTACATCTTCGACCGCGAGACCACGCTGGCGATCCTGGCCGGCTTCGCGCGCAACCGCCGCGTGATGGTCACCGGCTATCACGGCACCGGCAAGTCGACCCATATCGAGCAGGTCGCCGCCCGGCTGAACTGGCCCTGCGTGCGGATTAACCTCGACAGCCACGTCTCGCGCATCGATCTCGTCGGCAAGGACGCGATCGTGCTGCAGGACGGCAAGCAGGTCACCGCCTTCCAGGACGGCATCCTTCCCTGGGCGCTGCAGAACAACGTCGCGCTGGTCTTCGACGAGTACGACGCCGGCCGCCCCGACGTGATGTTCGTGATCCAGCGGGTGCTGGAGCTGTCCGGCCGCCTGACGCTGCTCGACCAGAAGCGGGTCATCCGCCCGCACCCGGCCTTCCGGCTGTTCGCCACCGCCAACACGGTCGGCCTCGGCGACACCTCGGGCCTCTATCACGGCACGCAGCAGATCAACCAGGGCCAGATGGACCGCTGGTCGATCGTCACCACGCTCAACTACCTGCCGCACGACCGCGAGGTCGACATCGTCCTGTCCAAGGCGACCCACTACAAGGGCGACCAGGGGCGCGACGTCGTCAGCCGCATGGTGCGCGTCGCGGACCTGACCCGCAACGCGTTCATGAACGGCGACCTCTCGACCGTGATGAGCCCGCGCACGGTGATCACCTGGGCCGAGAACGCCGACATCTTCCGCGACATCGGCTTCGCCTTCCGCGTCACCTTCCTCAACAAGTGCGACGAGCTGGAGCGGACGCTGGTCGCCGAGTTCTACCAGCGCGCCTTCGGCAAGGAGCTGCCCGAGAGCGCGATGAACGTCGCGCTGAGCTGAGCTTGATGGAGAGGATGCGATGGGTAAGCCGGCCCTGAAAGACGCCCCCGTCGTCGCGAAGGCCGGCGGATCGGCTCCGTCGCGTCCTCGTTACGAAGATGATTTCTACGGCTGGCTCCTCGAACAGGCCGACCTCCTGCGCGCCCGCCGGTTCGACGACCTCGATCTGGACCACGTCGCCGAGGAGCTGGAGGGGTTGTCGAAGAGCGAGTTCTCAAAGCTCCAGAGCTGCCTGCGCGTCCTCCTCATGCACATGCTGAAATGGGACCAGCAACCGGAGCATCGCACGCCGAGCTGGATCTACTCGATCCGCGAACAGCGCCGCCGCGTCGGTCGCATCCTGCAGCAGAATCCCGGCTTGAGGTCGCGGATCGTGGAGGCGCGGGACGGCGCCTATCAGGATGCGCGGGATTGGGCCTCCAACGAGACCCATCTGGACCCCGACGAGTTTCCGGACACTTGCCCCTACGATTGGGACGATATCCGCGAGCGTCCCTTCGACCTCGATTCCGTTAAGAAGTAGCATCCATGTCCATCTCCAACCGCAAGCCCGGCGAACGCCGCGAGCCGGTCGCCGAGCCCCTGAAGCGCTCGGTCGCCGGGTGCCTGCGCGCGATCGCCAAGCGCTCCGAGGTCGAGGTCACCTACGCCACCGACCGGCCGGCGCTCACCGGCGACAAGGCGCGCCTGCCCGAGCCGCCGCGCAAGCTCACCGTCGCCGACGTGGCGGTGCTGCGCGGCAACGCCGACGCCATGGCGCTGCGCCTCGGCTGTCACGACATCACGGTCCATCGCCGGCTCGCGCCGGAGAATTCCGCGGCGCGTGCGGTGTTCGACGCGGTCGAGCAGGCCCGCGTCGAGGCGATCGGCTCGCGCCGGATGTCGGGCGTCGCCTCGAACATCTCCGCGATGCTGGAGGATCGCTACCACCGCGGCGGCAAGTACGAGAACATCACCGACCGGGCCGACGCGCCGATGGAGGACGCCGTCGCCCTGATGGTGCGCGAGCGCCTGACGGGCCAGCAGCCGCCGGAGGCGGCCAAGCGCATCGTCGAGCTGTGGCGCGCGCACATCGAGGACAAGGCCGGCCCGAACCTCGACGGTCTGATCGGCTCGATCGAGGACCAGCGCGGGTTCGGCCGCTCCGTGCGCGAGCTGCTGTCCTCCCTCGACATGGCCGACGAGACGCCGTTCGACCCCGAGGACGACGAGAACGACGACGAGAACGAGGCCCAGGACGACGAGCAGACCCCGAGCGAGGGCGACGCCGAGGAGCAGAGCCAGGGCGACCGCGCCGAGGTCGAGACCTCGGAAGAGGCCTCCGACGACATCGAGGAGGGCGCGCAGGAGGCGGCCGACGCGCCGTCCGGCGAGCTTCCGGAGGAATCCGAGGACGCCGATTCGGAAGAAGCCTCCGAATCCTGGCGCCCGCCGTCGAAGGCCGCCAACGAGCTGCGCGGGCCGGACTATCGGGTGTTCAATCCGAAGTTCGACGAGGTGATCCACGCCGAGGACCTGTGCGACGCCGAGGAGCTCGCGCGGCTGCGCAGCTACCTCGACAAGCAGCTCTCGCATCTCCAGGGCGTCGTCGGGCGGCTCGCCAACCGCCTGCAGCGCCGGCTGCTCGCCCAGCAGAACCGTGCTTGGGACTTCGACCTCGAAGAGGGCCAGATCGACCCGGCGCGCCTCGTGCGGGTGGTCATCGACCCGTTCCAGCCGCTGTCCTTCAAGCAGGAGAAGGACACCAATTTTCGCGATACGGTGGTGACGCTGCTGCTCGACAACTCGGGCTCGATGCGGGGCCGCCCGATCACCGTGGCGGCGACCTGCGCCGACATCCTCGCCCGCACCCTCGAGCGCTGCGGCGTGAAGGTCGAGATCCTCGGCTTCACCACCCGCGCCTGGAAGGGCGGCCAGTCGCGCGAGGCGTGGCTCGCCGCCGGCAAGCCGAACGCACCGGGCCGCCTCAACGACCTGCGCCACATCGTCTACAAGTCGGCCGACGCGCCCTGGCGCCGGGCGCGGAAAAACCTCGGGCTGATGATGCGCGAGGGGCTGCTCAAGGAGAACATCGACGGCGAGGCGCTGGACTGGGCGCACAAGCGCATCCTGGCCCGGCCCGAGCAGCGCAAGATCATGATGGTGATCTCGGACGGCGCGCCGGTCGACGATTCGACCCTGTCGGTCAACGCCGGAAACTACCTCGAGCGGCACCTGCGCTGGATGATCGAGGAGATCGAGCAGCGCTCGCCGGTGGAACTCCTGGCGATCGGCATCGGCCACGACGTGACCCGCTACTACCGCCGCGCCGTGACGATCATCGACGCGGAGGAGCTCGGCGGCGCGATGACCGAAAAGCTCGCCGAGCTGTTCGAGGAGGATGCCGGCGGCCGCGCCCCGATGCGGGCTTTCGGCGGACGCCGGCGCTGACGCCTGAGAGCATTTTCCATGATCCCCGGATCACGGGAATGCCCTTACTGACTGTGTGATCGCATTGTCTTCACGCGAGCCGGCATCCACCTCGCTCGAAAATGCTTCAGGTGAGAGCCCGCAGCGCGACCAGCACGGCGAGGTGCCCCGGGTAGAACGCCTGGAGCGCGTAGGGCGGCAGGAAGCGCGGCCGGCCTCGCAGCCGCAGGGCGACGAAGAGCACCAGCGGGACGCCGACGAGGATCGTCGCGGCGTCGATGAGGGCGGAGATCCAGGGAGTTTCGCCCCGCGGGTGCCAGCCGTGCCAGTTCAGACCGACGATTGTGGCGACGAGCCAGGCGCCGTAGGCGCGCGGCTCGCGAAGCGCGAGAAGGATCGCCGCCGGCAGCAGGATGCCGGCGAGGCCGAAATCCACCGCCGTCTTGGCGAGTGCGGGGGCGAGGAGCACCACGGCGAGGCCGAGCGCCAGGGCCGCATGACGAAGCCCGGTGCCCGCCCGGTCGAGCGCGGTCGCGAACGCGATGCCCGCCGCCAGGGTGAACAGGATCGACCCTTCGGTGGTGCCGAAGGGGAAGGCGGCAGCGTAGATGGCCTGCGTCGGCACCGCGAGGGCGAGCAGCGCCAGCACGTAGCGGCCGGGATCGGCGCCGCGCACGACGTGCAGCACGGACACCACGCAGAACAGCGGGAAGGCGATCCGCCCGAGCCGCCACAGGGCGACGGCGTGGCCGTCGAGCAGAATGGTGTCGACGTGGTCGCCGACCATCAGCACGGCCGCCGCGCCCTTGATCGCGTCGAGCGGCGCGCCGGCGAACGCCGTGGCGGGCACGAAAAAACCGCCGGCATCGGGGTCCATGCGGCGGTTCATGATCTCGCGTCGCCCGAGGGCGAGGGCTTCAGGCGGCGACGGCTTCCGGAGCCGCGGTCTCGCCGAGCTTCTTGTGGATCTCGCGCTTGAGCAGCTTGGCCGTCTGCGACAGCTCGACCTCGTGAGCCTTCACGAGGAAGGCGTCGAGGCCGCCGCGGTGCTCGACCGAGCGAAGCGCATGCGCGGTGACGCGCAGGCGCACGCGGCGGTTCAGCGCGTCCGAGGTCAGCGTGACGTTGCAGAGGTTCGGCAGGAACCGGCACTTCGTCTTGCGGTTCGAATGGCTCACGAGGTGGCCGACCTGAACGGCCTTGCCGGTGAGTTCGCAGCGGCGTGCCATGATAACGCTATCCTGTCTCGTTCCTGGGCGATCCCGACCCGCCCTCATGGGCTGGGTGCGCCGACTGGCCAGCCCCACCCGAACGTCGTTCCAGGCCTTGCGCAGTCGTGTCTGAGTGGCGGCCTATAGGCGAGACAGCCCGCGACCGTCAAGGCGAAACCCGACATCGCGTCGTCATGAAGGCGCCGGCGCACGCAGCGCGACAGGCTGAACGCAGGCGCCCTCGCGCCGCGGCGCGCCCCCGGACCCTGGGCGTCGGCGGAACGGCCTGTTAACCATGTCGCTTCGATAACCAACCCCCGGGCAGCCCCAGGGCGCCGCGTCGTCGGGCCCGGCGCCCGGACGACCTCGTGAGGATGCGATTCGGACCATGAGCGCCCGCCCCAACCGCAGCGCCTTCCCACTGATGCGCCTCGTTCTCGCCGCCGCCCTCGGCGCCGGCGCCCTGTCGCCGGCCGAGGCGCGCGAGCGCAAGGCCGCGCCGGCCAGCATCGCCGTCGATTACGGCATCGCGCTCGCCGGCCTGCCGATCGGCACCGCGCGGCTGGCCGGCACCTTCGAGAGCGCGAAGTACCGCGTCGACGTCTCGGCGACGCTGACCGGCCTCGTCGGCGCGATCACCGGCGGCCAGGGCTCGGCCCGCTCGGCCGGGATCATCGCCGCCGCGCCGCAGCCCAACACCTTCTCGATCGCGACGCGCACGGCCAACTCCGGCATCGCCGTGCGCATGGCGCTCGCCCACGGCAACGTCACCCAGTCCGAGGTGACGCCGCCGCTCGTCGACGTGGACGACCGCGTGCCGGTGACCGCCGCCAACAAGCGCGGGATCATGGACCCGGCCAGCGCCCTGCTGATGCCGGCCCAGGCCTCGGGCGAGCTGACCAACCCCGACAACTGCAACCGCACGCTGCCGGTCTTCGACGGTGCGACCCGCTTCAACGTGGTGCTGAGCTACGGCGAGACCCGGGCGGTGGAGAAGCCGGGCTACTCCGGCCCCGTGCTGGTCTGCAACGCCCGCTACCAGGCGGTGGCCGGCCACCGGCCCGACCGGCCGGGGGTGCGCTTCATGGAGGAGAACCGCGACATGTCGGTCTGGCTCGCGCCCGTCGAGGGAACGCGGATGCTGGTGCCGATCCGGATCTCGGTGCGGACCACGGTCGGCACCAACATCATCGAGGCGACCCGCTGGGTGCGCGGCGCCGCCACCGCCGAGGCGCCGGCCACCACCGGCAGCCTCGCGAGCCGCTGAGGATGCGCCGCGTCGCGCGCGCTGCGCTCCTGGCGGGCGCCGCCCTGCTCGCCCCCCTGCGCCCGGTCGCGGCCGAACCGCTCGAGGCCGGCGCCAGCGCCTGCGGCGGAAACGCCTACTCCTCGGCCGAGGTGACGGAGGGGCGCGGCCGGCGCCGCGGGCCGCTCACCGCCGTGCCGGACACGCTCTGCGCCGACATCGAGACGGGGCGGCCGTCGACGCGGATCGAGCTCTACGGCATCCCCGATCGCGACGGATCGGCCTACGGCCTTGGCGGAGAGCGGGCGCCCGCCCCATATGATCGCTCGTTCCGGCGCAGGCCGTCGGCCGACTGACGCCTCGTCCCCCCGGGGCGGGATGCGTCGCCATGCGGTGCCTCGACGGCTCGCGCGGCACCCAGCGCCGAAGGGATGGCTCCGATCCTCCAGCACCGCCGCTCCCTCCCGCCCTCGTCCCGCGCGCGCGGCGTCACGGCGGTTCTGGGGCCGACCAACACCGGCAAGACGCACCTGGCGATCGAGCGGATGCTGGCCCATCCCACCGGGATGATCGGCCTGCCGCTGCGGCTGCTCGCCCGGGAGGTCTACCTCAGGGTCGTCGCCCGCGTCGGGGTCGACAAGGTCGCCCTCGTCACCGGCGAGGAGAAGATCAAGCCGGACCGGCCGCGCTACTGGATCTCCACCATCGAGGCGATGCCGCGCGACCTCGACGTGGCCTTCGTGGCGATCGACGAGATCCAGCTCTCGGCCGACATGGATCGCGGCCACGTCTTCACCGATCGCCTGCTGAACCAGCGCGGGCGCGAGGAGACCCTGCTGATCGGCTCCTCGACGATCCTGCCGCTGGTGCAGTCGCTGATCCCCAACGTCCACACCACGACGCGCCCGCGCCTCTCGACGCTGACCTATGCCGGCGAGAAGAAGCTCGGGCGGATGCCGCGGCGCACCGCGATCGTCGCGTTCTCGGCCGAGGAGGTCTACGCCATCGCCGAGCTGATCCGGCGACAGCGCGGCGGCGCGGCGGTGGTGCTCGGCGCGCTCTCGCCCCGCACCCGCAACGCGCAGGTCGAGCTCTACCAGTCGGGCGACGTCGATTACCTCGTCGCCACCGACGCCGTCGGCATGGGCCTCAACCTCGACGTCGACCACGTCGCCTTCGCCGCCACCTGGAAGTACGACGGCACCCGCTTCCGCAAGCTGACGCCGGCCGAGCTCGGGCAGATCGCCGGACGGGCCGGCCGCCACCTCTCGGACGGCACCTTCGGCTCCACCGGGCGCTGCCGCCCGTTCGAGCCCGAGATGATCGAGCGGCTGGAGAACCACGACTTCGATCCCCTGCGCATCCTGCAATGGCGCAACCCCGACCTCGACTTCCGCTCGCTCGACGCGTTGCAGGCGAGCCTCGACGTGCACCCGAGCGAGCCCGGCCTGACGCGGGCGCCGATGGGCGAGGACCAGCAGGCCCTCGAGATCCTGATGAAGGAGGACGACTTCCGTGCCATGGCGAGCGGCGCGTCCGCGGTGCGCCGCCTCTGGGACGTCTGCGGGGTGCCGGATTACCGCAAGGTCCACCCCCAAGTGCATGCCGACCTCGTGGCCGAGCTCTACCGCTTCCTGATGAAGGGCATGGCCGGGCGCATCCCCGACACCTGGTTCGCCGAGCAGGTGGCGATGATCGACCGCACCGACGGCGACATCGAGACCCTGTCCCGCCGCATCGCCCACGGACGCACCTGGACCTTCGTCGCCAACCGCCCCGACTGGCTTCGCGATCCGGAACATTGGCAGGGCGAGACGCGTCGGGTAGAGGACAGGCTGTCCGACGCCCTGCACGAACGCCTCGCGAGCCGCTTCGTCGATCGGCGCACCAGCGTCCTGATGCGGCGCCTGAGAGAGAACACGATGCTCGAAGCCCAGATTACCCCCGACGGTGACGTGACCGTCGAGGGTCAACATGTCGGCCACCTCCACGGCTTCCTGTTCGTGCCCGATGCCAGCGCCGAAGGCCACGAGGCCAAGACGCTGCGCAGCGCCGCCGAGAAGGGGCTCGCCGGCGAGATCGAGTCGCGCGCCGAGCGGTTCTCCGCCGCCGCCGACGCCTCGCTGGTGCTGAGCCACGACGGCGTGATCCGCTGGACCGGCGCGCCGGTGGCCAAGCTGGCGCCCGGCGACAAGATCTTCGCCCCCCAGATCCGGCTCCTCGCCGACGACGCGCTTGCCGGCCCCGCCCGCGAGAAGGTGGTGGCGCGGCTCGACGCCTGGCTGAAGGCGCACGTGACGCGCCTGCTCGGGCCGCTGATCGAGATCGAGACCGCCGCCGACCTCACCGGGCTCGCCAAGGGCATCGGCTTCCAGGTCGTCGAGGCGCTCGGCGTGCTGGAGCGCGCCCGCGTGGCGCAGGAGATGCGCACCCTCGACCAGGACGGCCGCGGGGCGCTGCGCCGCCACGGCGTCCGCTTCGGCGCCTACCACCTGTTCCTGCCGGCCCTGCTGAAGCCGGCGCCGCGGACGCTCGCCGCCCAGCTCTGGGCCCTGCAGAACGGCGGACTGGAGCAGCGCGGCCTCGACGAGATCGGGCACCTCGCCGGCTCCGGCCGCACCTCGATCAAGGTCGATCCCGAGATCGCCAAGGGCCTCTACCGCGCCGCGGGTTTCCGCGTCTGCGGCGAGCGCGCGGTGCGCGTCGACATCCTCGAGCGGCTGGCCGACCTGATCCGTCCCGCCGTCTCCTACCGCCCCGGCACCACGCCGGGCGCGCCGCCCCCCGGCGCCGCCGACAAGGACGGGTTCGTCGCCACCGTCGGCATGACCTCGCTGGTCGGCTGCTCGGGCGAGGATTTCGCCTCGATCCTGACCTCGCTCGGATACAGCGCCGAGACCCGGCCCGGCCCGGCGATCACCGTGCCGCTGCTGCCCGCCGCCCCGACGACGCCGGTCCAGCCCGTCGCACGCGCGACGGACGGTGCGACCGAGGCGACTCCCGAGGCCACGTCTGAAGCTGAAGCCGGCGAGACCGGCCCCGCCGAGGCTGCGGCCGCCGAGGCGGCGACCTCGGACGCCGTCTCGGAACCGGCCGAGCCGAACGCGCACGAGGCGGAGGCCGGAGAGGCCGTCCCCGCTCCCGAGGCAACGCCAGAGCCCGAGGCGGCGCCCGCCGCCGAGGAGCCCGTTGCGGAAGCCGCGCCGGACGAAGCGCCCGCCGAGGACGCCGCCGTCGAGCCGGCGAAGGAGGATGCGGGCGTCGAGGCGACCGCTTCCGAGCACGCCGACACGCCGACGAACGACGCGGCTTCCACGGAGTCGGCTTCGACCGACGTACTTCAGACCGCCGACGAGGGTTCAGCCGCACCCGCCGGCGAGGAAATTCCCGCCGAGGCCGCGTCCGAACTGCTCGCCGACGCCGTCGCCGAGGAGCCGGCGACCATCGAGGTGTGGACGCTGCAGCGCCACCAGCGCCAGGCCAACCCGCGCCCGAACCGCCCGCGCGGCGCCGGCCGCGGCCGCGACGGCGCCCCGGGGGGGGAGGGGGGTTTACACCACTCCCCGCCCCCCC
>NZ_VRVF01000044.1:0-42648 GCF_008040045.1 Methylobacterium sp. WL8
GGACGTAGCTGAACAGGTTCTCCGACCGATCTCCGCGCCCGCGCATCGCCTGATCCCACCCCTGCCTCTAACAGAGTGAATCATCTCCGCGACAAGCCTGCCAGCGACTTCTGCAGCAGCCTGCTAGAGCATTTTCAAGCGAGGTGGATGCCGGCTCGCGTGAAGAAAATACGACTACACAGTCAGTTAGAGCATTTTCCGTGATCCGGAGATCATGGAAAATGCTCTAGCGGGCGTCGCCATCTCCGCCACCGCCGAGAGCAGCCGCGCGACGTCCTGCGGCCGCGACAGGCGGTGGTCGCCGTCGGCGATCAGCGTGAGAACCGTGCCCGCCGCCGGCAGCCTTTCGAGGATGCGAAAGGCATGCGGGTGCGGCACGTCCGGGTCGTTCATCCCCTGAAGGATGTGGACCGGGCAGCCGAGGTCGAGCGGACCGGTCAAAAGGCGGTTGCGCCGGCCATCCTCGATCAGCGCCATGCTGATCGCGTCGGGCTCCGGAGCGTAGGCGCTCTGGCGCAGCCAGACGCCGTCCTGTTCCAGCGTCCTGCGGATTTCGGGCGAGAATTTGTCCCACATCAGGTCCTCGGTGAAGTCGAGGGCCGGCGCGATCAGCACGAGGCCGGTCGGCGCCGGCTCGCCGCGCGCCGCGCAGTTGCGCGCCGCCAGGCAGGCGATCCAGCCGCCCATCGACGAGCCGATCAGCACCGGCGCCTCCGGTGCGTGCGCGGCGAGCACGGCTTCCGCGTCTTCGAGCCAGGTCGAGATCGTGCAGGCCGCGAACGCGCCCTCCGACTCGCCGTGGCCGGAATAGTCGAACCGCACGAAAAGCCGCCCCTCGGCGGCGGCGAAGGCGTCGACCGCCATCGCCTTGGTGGCGCCCATGTCGGAGTGGAAGCCTCCGAGCCAGACGATCGCCGGGCCGACGCCGTCGCGCACCCGCACCGCGATCCGACGTGCGTCCGCCCCTTCGCCTACCGTGACGTGCTCCAGCGTCGTGCCGTCCCGCATCCCGTTCTCCCGCCTTCGTCGAGGCCTGCGTTCCCGACCTGAACGCCGCGTCTTCAGCCGCCGTTTACCAGACCGTAAAGCGTACCCGTGATCCTATGACAATGAACGCTTCCCTGCGGCCGCGGCCCGCCTGCGCCCTCTCGCCGCGCGATCCCTCATGACGGAGGATCACCGGCCGGCGGTCGGATTTCCCGGCGACGCCGCGCCGCTGGCCGGCGCCTGCGTCCTCCAGATCATTCCCGAGCTCGATGCGGGTGGCGCCGAGCGCACCACCGTCGACATCGCAGCCGGCCTCGCCGCGGCCGGCGCGCGCGCGCTGGTCGCCACGGAAGGCGGCCGACTCGTCGGCGAGCTGCAGGCCAAGGGCGGCATCTGCCTGCCGTTTCCCGCCGCCTCGAAGAACCCGCTCCAGATGGCGCTCAACGTCGGCCGGCTGGCCCGCCTGTGCCGGCGCGAGGGGGTGCAGATCATCCACGCCCGCTCCCGCGCCCCGGCCTGGGTCGCGCTCGGCGCCGCGCGGCGGCTGAAGCTGCCCTTCGTCACCACCTATCACGGCAGCTATTCCGGCCGGACGGGCGTGAAGGTGCTCTACAACTCGGTGATGGCGCGCGGCGACGTGGTGATCGCCAACTCGCACTACACCGCCGACCTGATCCGGCGCCTGCATGCCGAGCAGGCGGGCGACCGCGTGCAGGTGATCCACCGCGGCACGGACCTCTCCGCCTTCACCCCCGTGGCGGTCGGCGCCGCCCGCGTCGAGGCGTTGCGCCGGAGCTGGGGCGTCGCGCCGCACGAGCGGGTCGTGCTGCTGGCGGCGCGTCTCACCGCCTGGAAGGGTCAGCGCATCCTGATCGAGGCGGCGGCGCTGCTCAAGGCGCAAGGGGTCGGCGACTTCGCCATCGTGCTCGCGGGCGACCCCCAGGGCCGCGTCGCCTACGAGCGCGAGCTCGACGCGCTGGTCGCGGCGCGCGGGCTCGAAGGCGTGGTCCGGCGGGTCGGGCATTGCACAGACATGCCGGCGGCCTTCCGGGCGGCCTCCGTCGTCGCGGTGCCGTCGGTGGAGCCCGAGGCGTTCGGCCGCTCGGCGGTCGAGGCCCAGGCGCTGGGCACGCCGGTGGTGGTGTCCGACCTCGGCGCGGTCCCCGAGACCGTCCTCAGCCCCCCCGAGGTTCCGGCCGGGCAGCGCACCGGCTGGCGCGTGCCCGCCGGCGACGCGGCGGCGCTCGCGGGCGCGCTGGCCGAAGCGCTCTCGCTCGGCGCCAGCGCCCGCGACGCGCTGGCGCGGCGCGAACGCGCGCATGTCGAGGCCAACTTCTCCCTCGCGCGCATGGTCGACGACACGCTGGCGATCTACGCCGGGTTGCTCGGCCGAGCGGGGCCGGCGTGACCGCGCGCCGACGGGAAGTTCTGCTGGGGGGCTTGTCTTTTCGCCCCGGACCTTCACATCACACGAAAGGCTTTCGCGTCGCGGAAGTCGGCATCGTGTCGAGTCGATCCCCGACATGTGTTGACTTGCCGCACGGTTCGGCCAAGGTAAGCTGTCCGGGATAGGCCGGAGCGATCGGTGGTCAGGGTAGCCCGGAACGGGATGCCAGCGGCCGCCGTTTCGTCGTTGCATCAGGAGAACACCGCCATTCGTAGACCCATGAGAGCCATGCCGGCCCCGCAGAAGGACGGGCCTCGCGCCAACCGGGACATCCGCGGCGTGCGCGACGTGCAGCTCATCGACGACACCGGCCTGAACCGGGGCGTCGTCGCCTTCTTCGACGCCTTGGCGCTAGCCGAAGAGGCCGGCCTCGACCTCGTCGAGATCGCGCCGAACTCCGTCCCTCCCGTCTGCAAGCTGCTCGATTACGGCCGCTTCCGCTTCAACGAACAGAAGAAGCAGAACGAGGCCCGCAAGCGGCAGAAGACGGTCGAGGTCAAGGAGATCAAGCTCCGTCCCGGCATCGACAAGCACGACTACGACACCAAGATGAAGTCGGTGCAGCGCTTCTTCGAGGAGGGCGACAAGGTCAAGGTGACCCTGCGCTTCCGCGGTCGTGAGATGGCGCACCAGGACATCGGCCTGCGCCTGCTCGAGCGGGTGAAGACCGAGACCGCCGAGATCGCCAAGGTGGAAAGCGAGCCGATGCTCGAAGGCCGCCAGATGATCATGATCCTGGCGCCGCGCTGATCCGTTCGCGCGCGTCACGAGATTCCGAAGCGCCGTCTCGCTCAGCGAGGCGGCGCTTTTCTTGTGCGAACCTACCCTGCGTTTCCGGGGCCGTGCATTCCGTGGATCCAGGCTTTCGCCGATCCGGCCCCCGGCCTATCTGCACGGGATGGCCCTGAACCCCGACGAGATCGAACGCTACGCCCGCCACCTGGTGCTGCCGGAGATCGGCGGCCCGGGGCAGGGCCGGCTGAAGGCGGCGCGGGTGCTGGTGGTCGGCGCCGGCGGGCTCGGCGCGCCGCTGATCCAATATCTCGCCGCCGCCGGCATCGGCACGATCGGCATCGTCGACGACGACACGGTGTCGCTCTCCAACCTGCAGCGCCAGATCATCCACGGCACGCCGGACGTCGGGCGGCCGAAGGTCGAGAGCGCGGCTGACGCCGTCGCCCGCCTCAACCCGCACGTCGCGGTGGTCGCGCATCCGATTCGGATCGACGCCGCGTCGGCCGAGGCGCTGGCCGCCGACTACGACGTGGTCGCCGACGGCTCGGACAACTTCGCCACGCGGTACGCGGTCTCGGATGCCTGCTACCGAGCGCGCCGGCCCCTCGTCACCGCCGCGCTCGGCCGTTTCGACGGCACGCTCACCACGATCCGCGCCCACGAGACCGGGCCGGACGGCCGCCCGAACCCGACCTATCGCTGCCTCTTTCCGAACCCGCCGCCGCCCGGAACCGTCCCGCCCTGCGCCGAGGCCGGGGTGCTCGGGGCGCTCGCCGGCGTGATGGGCTCGTTGATGGCGATGGAGGTGATCCGCGCCGTGACGGATTTCGGCGAACCGCTGGTCGGCCGCCTGCTGATGGTCGACGCCCGCGCGATGCGGTTCGAGACCCTGGGCTACGCCTTTGACGAGGCGAACCCGCTCAGCGGTTCGGGATCTTCCCGAGAAGGCTGACGATCTCGCTCATGTCCCGCTGGTCCGCCTTGCCGAGGCAGCACTTCTTGAACTTCTTGCCGCTGCCGCACGGGCACGGATCGTTGCGCCCGACATCCTTGAACGGGTTGACCGCCGGCATGCCGTAGCCCTCGCGGGTCCAGGCGAGCTGAGTGATCGGGTCGTCCAAGTAGCCATGGTTCCACGGGTCGAGGCGCTCGCGGTCGTCCGGCTTGCGCTCGGCCTCGCGCAGGGTCTCCTTGAACCACGCGGCGTCGCTGAATTCGTCGGTGATGCGCTTGTCGCGCCGCGCCGCCTCGGCCCGCGGGGCGAGCTCGCGCAAGCCGAGGAAGGCGATCGCCTCCTCCCAGCCGACCCAGCCCATGCCGTCCTCGACGGCCGCCTTCGCGTCGTCGAAGCGGACCAGCAGGTCGCGCATGGCGCCGCGGTCGATCCGGCCCTCGATCGTGAGGTAGACGCAGGCGCCGAGCAGGGCCTGGCGCACGGCGTCGTCGACGGTGCTGTCGAGGACGAGCGCGAAGAGCGGGTCGGTCCGGCCGTCGAACAGGCTCGCCACCATCCGCGCGAGCGTCGTGGTGACGGCGTCGCCCAGGATCGCGTCGACGGTCTCCTCGTCCTGCTTGAGGAAGCGCAGGAGCGGTTCGAGCAGCCGCGCGTCGCGGGCGTGGGCCAGCACGTGCACACCCCAGAACAGCAGGTTCTCCTGCTCGGGCGTCAGCTCCGCGCCGGCGCCCGCCTCGGAGAGCAGGCGCAGGGTCTCGCCGGCGACGAGGTCCGGCTCTGCGAGCGCGCGCCGCAGCAGCGGCTCGGGCAGGGTCTCGGCCAGGGACAGCGCCTGACACAGGGATTCGGCGTCGGTCATGATCGGGGTCGCCTCGGTTGGGGTGGGATCAGCCGCGCAAGGTCGCGCCGGTCTTGCGGCCGACCTCGGCGACGATCCGGGCGCTCGCGGCCTCGATCTCCGCGTCGGTCAGCGTCCGCTCCACCGGCTGCAACCGCACCGCGATCGCCACCGACTTCGAGCCTTCGGGCACGCCGGCGCCTTCATACACGTCGAACACCTCGACGCCGGCGACGAGCTTGCGCTCCGCGCCCGCCGCCGCCTTGACGATCTCGCCGGCGGCGACGTCGCGGCCGACCACGAAGGCGAAGTCGCGCGACACCGGCTGGAAGTCCGAGAGCATCGCGGCGCCCTTGGTCTTGGTCGGCTTCTGCTTCGGCGCCGGGATCGCGTCGAGCACGATCTCGAAGGCCACCAGCGTGCCCTTCAGGTCGAGCGCCTTCATCACCCGGGGGTGCACCTCGCCGAAGTGGCCGACCTGGTTCTTCGGGCCGAACTGGAGCGTGCCCGAGCGGCCGGGATGCAGCCAGTCGGCGCCGGCGGCCACGACCTGGAGGCCGCCGGTCGGCACGCCCAACGCCGCGAGCATCGCCAGCGCGTCGGCCTTGGCCTGGAAGGCGTCCACGGTCGGCGCTGTGCCGTCCCAGTGCCGACCGCCGCCGGCGAGGTTCGCCGACCCCCGCCGCACGGCCGCGGCGCGGATGGTCTGACCCTCCGGCGCGTCGTCGGCGAAGCACTGCCCGACCTCGAACAGGGCCGCGTCGGGATAGCCGCGGTCGGCGTTGCGTTGCGCGGCGCGGAGCAGGCCCGGCACCAGGCTCGGGCGCATGTCGGAGAGCTCCGACGCGATCGGGTTGGCCAGGACGAGGTCGGCGCCGCCGCCGCCGAACAGCACCGCGTCGTCGTGCGGGATGAACGACCACGTCACCGCTTCCATCAGGCCGCGGCTCGCCAGCGCGCGCTTGGCGCGGCGGGTGCGCTTCTGGATCAGGGTCAGCGTCGGGCGCGTGATCCCCGCCAGCGGCGGCAGCGGCTTCGGCTCGATCCGGTCGAGGCCCGCGATGCGGATGATCTCCTCGACGAGGTCGGCGTTGCCCTCCACGTCCGGCCGCCAGGACGGCGGCACCACCTTCACCCGGTCGCCGGTGCCGGAGACCCGGAAGCCGAGGGCTTCGAGCGTCACCGTCATCTCGGCGCGGGACAGGTCGAGCCCGGCGAGGCGACGCACCTCGGACCAGGGGAAGTCGATGGCGTGGTCGCTCTCGGGCATCGCACCCGCGACCGTCGCCTCGGTCGGCGTGCCGCCGCAGAGGTCGAGGACGAGCTGCGTCGCCCGGTCGAGCCCCGTCAGCGTCGAGGCCGGGTCGACGCCGCGTTCGAAGCGGTAGCGGGCGTCGGTGATGACGCCGAGGCGCCGGCCGGTCTGTGCGATGTTGGCCGGATTCCACAGGGCCGATTCGATCAGCACGTCCGTGGTCGCGGCGTCGCAGCCCGAGGCCGCCCCGCCGACGATGCCGGCGACCGACTCGACGCCGTCGTCGTCGGCGATGACGACCATATCGCCGCCGAGCGCGTGGTCGCGCCCGTCGAGGCCCTTCAGGGTCTCGCCGGCGCGGGCGAGCCGGACGACGACGTCGCCCGCGACCTTCGCGGCGTCGAACACGTGCAGCGGCCGGCCGCGGTCGAAGGTCATGTAGTTGGTGATGTCCACGAGCGCGTTGATCGGGCGCAGCCCGATCGCCCGCAGCCGCGCCTGCATCCAGTCCGGCGATGCACCGTTGGTCACGCCGCGCACGAAGCGCAGCGCGAAGTGCGGGGCGAGGCCGCTCGCCGCCGGCACGTCGAGCGACACCGCGACGGGGCAGGGGCCTTCGCCCAGGATCTGCGGCTCGGCCGAAGATTTCAGGGCGCCGATTCCGGTGGCGGCGAGGTCGCGCGCGATCCCGAGCACCGAGGCGCAATCCGGGCGATTGGGGGTCAGGTTGATCTCGATGACCGGGTCGTCGAGCCCGGCCCAGAGGGCGTAGGGCGTGCCGACCGGCGCGTCCTGGGCCAAGTCGAGGATGCCGTCGTGGTCGTCGCCCAAGCCGAGTTCGGCCCCCGAGCATAGCATGCCGCGGCTCTCGACGCCGCGGATGTTGCCGACGGACAGGGTGATGTCTCTGCCTGGCACGTAGGTGCCGGGCGGCGCGAACACGCTCAGCATGCCCGCCCGCGCGTTCGGCGCGCCGCAGACCACCTGGAGCGGCTTTCCGTCCCCGGCGTCGACGCTGCAGACCCGGAGCCGGTCGGCGTTGGGATGCGGCTCGGCGCTGAGCACCTTGGCGATCACGTAGGGCTTGAGCGCGGCGGCCTTGTCCTCGACGCCCTCGACCTCGAGCCCGATCCGGGTGAGCGTCTCGGCGATCACGTCGAGGGACGCCTCGGTGTCGAGGTGGTCCTTGAGCCAGGAGAGGGTGAATTTCATGGGATTCGAGACGCTTCGGTTCAGGCGGCGCGCTGTCGCGCGATCGGAAGGATGGCGAGTTGCAGACGCTTGGGCGCTTCGAGGCCGCTCGACAGAGAAACGGCTTCCTGCGCATCCGCAACGAGCGTCAACGTCTGGGTTCGGCTGAAAAGGGGTGAGGGAGGAGCGTAATCGGCGGCATGACGCTGCTCCTGCAGGCTGCCGAACAGGAAGGCGACGCGTTCGATCCGCTCGTCGATCTGTCGGGCTTCCCGGCTTCGCAGCTTCTTGAGAACGGGTCCATGATCGAGCGAGCGATAGATCGGCGCCAGGATCGACGCCTTGCTCCATCCGACGAGGGCGTCGGAAAAGGTCGCGCACGGGGCGTGGAACACGGCGTCATACGCGCCGCTCACGGCACGCCGCATGCAGGCCTGCCGGAACGTCGGCTGCCCGGGACTCGCGGCGAGCAGTTCGGCCGTCGCGATCAGGTCGGCGACGAGGGGCCCTGGTATCCGGCGAGGCTTCATTCCGCGGCCTGGACGTCGTCCGAATACGGGGGCGGATCGTCAGGGAACGCGTAGATCAGATACGGGAAACGGTGTTCGCCGGCGGCTTCCAGAGCGTGCCCGAGTGCGACCATGGCTTCGCCGGTCACGCCGCCCCCCGTGACGCCTGCGCCGGGCTTGAAGCGCACCGTGATGAAGAGCGCATCCTCGCCTGCGGAGTTGGGACGTGCCTCGACGTGCGCTGCATCGAAACCCGCACCGTGCAACGACGCGCCGAGGACGCGCTGTGCGATCGTCTGGACCTCGAACTCGGTCATCGAAACCTCCCGAGACGTTTACCCCGTCAGCCCGCCGATCAAGCTCGGCACGTCGAGCGGGCGGAAGCCGTAATGCTCGATCCAGCGGATGTCGGCCTCGAAGAACGGCCGCAGGTCCGGCATGCCGTACTTGAGCATGGCGATGCGGTCGATGCCGACGCCGAAGGCGAAGCCCTGGAACTCGTTCGGATCGAGCCCGCAATTGGTCAGCACGTTCGGGTGCACCATGCCGCAACCGAGGATCTCGAGCCAGTCCGTGCCCTCGCCGAAACGGATCTCGCCGCCCTTGCGCGAGCACTGGATGTCGACCTCGGCCGAGGGCTCGGTGAAAGGGAAGAACGAGGGCCGGAAGCGCATCTTCACGGCGTCGACCTCGAAGAACGCCTTGCAGAACTCTTCCAGGACCCATTTCAGGTTGGCGATGTTGGCCGCCTTGTCGATCACCAGCCCCTCGACCTGATGGAACATCGGCGTGTGGGTCTGGTCGGAATCGTGCCGGTAGGTCCGGCCCGGGATGATCACCCGGATCGGCGGCTTTTGCGCCCGCATGGTGCGGATCTGGACCGGCGAGGTGTGCGTGCGCAGCACCTTGCGCTTCCCTTCCGCGTCGGGCGCGAGGAAGAAGGTGTCGTGCATCTCGCGCGCTGGGTGGCCCGGCGGGAAGTTCAGCGCGGTGAAGTTCAGCTCGTCGGTCTCGATGTCCGGGCCTTCGGCGACCGAGAACCCCATGTCGGCGAAGATCGCGGTGATCTCGTCGATGACCTGGCTGATCGGGTGGATGCGCCCGCGCGCTTCCGGCGCCTCGCGCAGGGGCAGCGTCACGTCGATGCGCTCGGCCGCGAGCCGGGTTTCGAGGGCCGCCTCGGCCAGCGCCTCGCGGCGCTGCGCGATCGCGCCCTGCACCCGGTCGCGCAGGCCGTTGATCAGGGGGCCGCGCGCCTTGCGCTCCTCGGGGCTCATGGCGCCCAGCGTCTTCAAGAGCTCGGAAACACTGCCCTTCTTGCCGAGCGCCGCGACGCGCACGGCCTCGAGCGACGCCTCGTCGGCTGCGGACGCGACCTGGGCAAGCAGGTCGCCTTCGAGGGTGTCGAGATCGGTCATCGCGGTCCCATCGCGTGCGGGTCGCCGCCCGGCGCAGCGGCGCGGGCTGGCGGACAAGGGGTCTGCGAACATGACGAAGGCGCGGCGCCCCCGAGGGAGCCCCGCGCCTTTCGCCGGTTCGTCGCTCGGATGGGGCTCAGGCCGCCTTGGCGGGCTGCGCGGCCGGCAGCGCGGCCTTGGCCTTCTCGACCACGACGGCGAAGCTCGCCGGCTCGTGGATCGCGAGGTCGGACAGCGCCTTGCGGTCGACGACGATGCCGGACTTCGCCAGGCCGTCGATGAAGCGCGAATAGGTCAGGCCGTGCTCGCGGACGGCGGCGTTCAGGCGCTGGATCCAGAGGGCGCGGAACGTACGCTTCTTGTTCTTACGATCGCGGTAGGCATACTGCATGCCCTTCTCGACCGCCTGCTTGGCGATGCGGATCGTATTCTTGCGCCGGCCGTAATAGCCACGGGCGGCCTTGAGGACTTTCTTGTGCTTGGCGTGACTGGTCACGCCGCGTTTGACGCGGGCCATGTTGTATCTCCTGGATCGAAAAAAGCAGTCTCGGCGGTCGTGAAGCGCTTACCGGCTGTTGGGCAGGAAGTACTTCTTCACGTTGGCGGCATCGCCCTCGAATAGGGTGGTGGTGCCGCGCAGGTTGCGGATCTGCTTCGTCGTCCGCTTGATCATCCCGTGGCGCTTACCGGCCTGGGCGTACATGACCTTGCCGGTCCCGGTGATCTTGAAGCGCTTCTTGGCGCCCGATTTGGTCTTCAGCTTGGGCATTTGGCTCTCCGCTGCGCGAAACCCCTGCCGTCCGACGATGGCCGGAGGGGTGCGCTCGATGGATGCTTCTGGTGGAGCAGCATGAACCGCCACGGCAGCCCTAACCGGCCGGGCGGTTCCACGCGGGGCGGCTTATGGCAGAAACCGCGCTCCGCTTCAATGCCTTCGCGGATGCCCGATCGATCCCGACGTTCCCGCCGGAGCGTCCGGAGGCCGGGTCACAGCTTGGCGGTGATGGTGGCGAGCACGGAGAGCGGCGCGCCGGGTGCGTTGTTGAACTGGTTGAACGGCTGCTCGATGTAGCGCCGGTCGGTGAGGTTGCGCGCGTTCAGCGAGAAGCGGCCGTGCTCGTCGAAATCGTAGAACAACGCCGCGTCCAGGCGCGCATAGCCGCCGACGGAGTAGCTGTTGTTCAGGTCGCCCGTGCGCCGCCCGACATAGGTGATGCCGCCGCCGACGGTCCAGCCGCGCAGGAAGCCGTCCTGGAACTGGTAGGTCGACCACAGGCTGGTGCTGAAGCTCGGCACGCCGACGAGGCGGTTGCCCACCGTGAAGGTCGTGTCCTTGGTGATCCGCGCGTCGAGCTGCCCGATGCTGCCGATGACCTTCCAGCCGGGCAGGATCTGGCCGGCCAGGTCCGCTTCGACGCCCTGCGAGCGCTGCTCGCCGGTGATCACCGAGAAGCCGGTGTTGGCCGGGTCGGTGGCGGCGACGTTCTGGCGGGTGATGCGGAAGGCGGCCGCGCTCAGGGTCAGGTCCGGCGTGAGGTCGAGGCGGCTTCCGACCTCGATCTGGTCGCCGGTCTCGGGGGCCGGGTTCGAGACGTTGAGGACGTTGGCGGTCTGCGGTTTGAACGAGGTCGTGTAGCTCGCATACAGCGTCAGCGGATCGAACGGCCGGTAGACGAGGCCGACGCGCGGCGAGGTTCCCGACAGCTCCTGGTCCGGCGGCACCGCGCGCGAGGTCGGCGTCCGATTGAAGTAGAACTGCGTTCCGGTGTCGTAGCGGACGCCGAGCAGCAGCTGCAGGCCGTAGCCGAGGTCGACCTGGTCCTGCACGTAGAGGCCGTAGAGGTCGTTGTTCTGCCGGAGGTCGCCCTGCAAGGTCGTGCCGACGACGGCCGAGCCGAAGGTCGGGTTGAGGAAGCCGACCGACGGGTAGCCGGTGCTCTGCGTCGTGTAGGAATGGCGATAGCCGTTGGTATACTCGAACCCGACGAGCACGGTGTTGCGCAGGCCGAACAGGTCGAACTTCGCGACCATCTCGGTCTGGCTGTCGATCGAGGCGTAGGCCGAGCGCACGGCGGTCTCCCGGCGTGCCACGATGCTGTTGTTGTTTGTCAGGCCGGTCGCGCGGGTCGCGATCAGGTCGAAGGCGCCGCCCTGGGCGCTGAAGACCTCGCGCAGGGTGACGTTCTCGTTCACGTCGTGCTCGATGCGGAGCAGACCGAAATTCGCCGTGCCGTTGTAGCGGCTGAAGGGCTCGCCGTAGTACCGGCCGATGTCGTCGAGGGGCACGCGCCCGTTCCGGGCGATCAGGCCCTCGTCGTATTGGGTGTCGGTGCGGGTGAACTCGCCGAGGAACGACACGCGGGTGTCGGGCGACGGGTTCCAGGTGAAGGCCGGCGCCACGAAGGTGCGGGAATTGTCCCGACCGCCGTAGTTGCGGAAGGTCGGGTCGGACTGCCCGGCGAAGCTGATGCGGGCCGCCAGGCCCTCGACGCTCGGGATCGGGCTCGACACCGAGCCCTGCACGCGGCGGAAGCCGAAGCTGCCGCCCTGGATGCTGAGGTCGCCCGAGGGCACCAGGGTCGGCTGGCGGGTGACGACGTTGATCAGGCCCCCCGGCTCGCCGCGGCCGTAGAGCACGGAGGCCGGCCCCTTCAGAACCTCGATGCGCTCCACGTCGGCGAGGTCGCGCTGGACGGTGTAGAAGTTGCTCGCCTGGTTCAGCAGGACGCCGTCGATCGCGTAGGTCTGGGTGGCGAAGCCGCGGATGATGAAGGTCTCGCTGCGGCCCTGCAGGGTGCCGCCCGGCTGCACGTTGCTGACGTTCTGCAACGCGTCGGCGAGGCGGACGTCCTGCTGGTCCACCAGCACGTCGCGCGGCACCACCTGGATCGATTGCGGCGTGTCCCGCAACGCCGTGTCGGTGCGGGTGGCGGTGGCCGAGCGTGCGGCGCGATAGCCGGCGACCGGGCCGCCGGCCCGCTCGGCGCTGACGCCGGTGACGCTCAGCTCCGACAGGACGACCTCGTCCGCCGCCGGGGCGGTCTGCGCCTCGGCCGCGGAGGCGAGGCCGGCCGTCAGCGAGACCACCGAGGCCAGCAAGCAACCGGTGGTCTCAGCGCGTCGTCGTCTCGTATCTCCGCCGTCCCAGACCATCGTTCTCGCTCGCGCTCATAGTGTCGGAGGCGATCGGCCCCGCTCGATCCCTTGGCGGATCATGGGCGGTACTTGCAATGATCGGACGAAATAAAGCGACGTATAAGCAAGATCCTTCGCGATGCGTCGCCCAAAGGGCACAACATCGATTTGGAATACTTCAAAACTATGATTTTACGATCTTGGTTTCCGCAAATGGCTCGGCTCGGTGTTTTCGGCCGACTTCGGCACCGTACAGGCTGTTCGCGCCGCCGGGTTCGCGTCGGGTCCGCGTCGGGTCCGAAGGGGCTTCGAGGATACCGGGGACAAGTCGCGGCGACGCCGACAGAGAGCTGCCTTCGCACCGCACAAGGAACCATAACCTTGGCCGTGGGTTTCGTTCATGTCCCACTCAGCCCGGGTCGGGTTAGATCCCCGAAACGCTGGCTACTCAGGAGACCTTTCGTGCGCATTGCCCAGATCGCCCCGCTCTCGGAAGCCGTACCGCCGAAGTTCTACGGCGGCACCGAGCGCGTCGTCAGCTGGATCACCGAAGAGTTGGTCCGCCAGGGCCACGACGTCACCCTGTTCGCGAGCGGCGATTCCGAGACCTCGGCCAAGCTCGCGGCTTGCACGCCCGAGGGTCTGCGCCTGCTCGGCTACCGCGACCACACCGCGAGCCACCTCGCGATGCTGCATCAGGTCCATCGCCGGGCGCACGAGTTCGATATCCTGCACTTCCACATCGACCTGCTTCAGTACCCGATGTTCGAGGACCTGAACCACAAGTGCATCACCACGATGCACGGTCGCCTCGACGTGCCGGACTTCATGCCGGTCTACAAGACTTTCACCGGGATGCCGCTGGTGTCGATCTCCGACAACCAGCGCGAGCCGATGCCGCCGAACGTCAACTGGCTGTCGACGATCCATCACGGCCTCCCGGCCCAGAACTGCCCCTATTCGCCGGAGGCCAAGGGCGGCTACCTCGCCTTCCTCGGCCGCATCTCCCCCGAGAAGCGCCCCGACCGCGCGATCGAGATGGCGATCCGCTCCGGCACGCCGCTGAAGATCGCCGCCAAGGTCGACAAGGCCGACCAGAAGTACTGGGACGAGGTCATCGAGCCGATGACCCACCACCCGCTGGTCGAGTACATCGGCGAGATCAACGAGGATCAGAAGAAGGAATTCCTCGGCAACGCCCTGGCGCTGGCCTTCCCGATCGACTGGCCGGAGCCCTTCGGCCTCGTCATGATCGAGGCGATGTCGGCCGGCACCCCGGTGATCGCCTTCCGCAACGGCTCCGTGCCGGAGGTCATCGCCGACGGCGTCAGCGGCGTCCTGTGCGAGACCATGGACGACGCGGTCGCCGCGGTCGCCAAGGTCAAGACCATGAGCCGCGCCGGCGTGCGCCGCCACTTCGAGACCGCCTTCACCGCCGAGTGCATGGTCAAGAAGTACGTCGCCGCCTACGAGCAGCTGCTTTCCGCCCGCGATTCGGTCATCGCGCTGCCGGGCGCCGCGTCCTTCGCCCCGCATTACGGCGAGATGAACGGCTCGGCCCGTCCGGCGATCTCCATCGCCGCGATGCCGGCCTGATCCCACACCTCCGGCATCCGGCTTGCTTCGGGCTGGATGCGGATGAGCTGACCGACGCGGACGAGGGTTTTCTCCGTCGGCGCGGCGTCGTACAAACGGCTCAATCAGACGGTCACCAGGGCCGCCGCATCGCAAATTCGCGATCCGGCGGCCCTTTCGATTCGCACTCCTGGATGCGCGGAGCAGGTCACGCATGGCGGACACGACGACGGCAAAGGCGCAGCTCGGCGGCGACGGATCGCGGACGGTCGCGCACGGCTTCCAGGATGCCGACGAGGTGCTGCCGCAGTACCATATCGAGGCGCAGACCTCCCTGGTCGACCGGCCGCTGCGCTCGCTGAAGTTCGGCGAGGCCTTCGCGGTGCTCGATTCCTTCGGCGACATCGGCGTGCAGCCGGGGCCGGAGGGGCTGTACTTCCAGGACACGCGCTACCTCTCGCGCCTGCACTTCACCATCGAGGGCCAGCGCCCGCTGATGCTGTCCTCGGTGATGCAGGACGACAACGGCGCGCTCTCCGTCGACATGACGACGCCGGACATCCGCCTCGACGGCGGCGACGAGATCACGCTGCCGCGCGAGATCATCGCCATCGAGCGCACCAAGTTCCTGTTCCGCGGCGCCTGCTACGACCGGATCGGCCTGCGCTCCTACGATTCGCGCCACCGGACGCTCCGGATCGAGGTGACGTTCGACGCCGACTACCGCGACCTGTTCGAGGTCCGCGGTACGGCCCGCACCAGCCGCGGCAAGCGCGCCGTGCAGGTCGCGAGCGAGCACGAGGTCCAGTTCCGCTACGTCGGCCTCGACGAGATCGTCCGCACCACCGCCCTGCATTTCGGGCCGAAGCCCAAGCTGCTCGAGCCCGGCCGCGCGGTGTTCGAGGTGACGCTCGCCCCCGAGGGCCGCGCCTCGCTGTTCGTCCGCGTGGTCTGCGAGGCGCACCGCGCCTTCACCAGCGCGCCCTCCGTCGAGAAGACCGGCGAGGACGCCGCCGCCGCGCTCTCGCTGGCCTCTGGCAGCACCGCGGTGAAGCCGCCGAAGGGCCTTTACGAGGGCATGGTCTTCGCCCGCGCCTACCGCGACGCGCGCCGGGACCTGCGCGAGCTGACCGCCGGCATCACTACGATCATCTCGTCGAACGACCAGTTCAACGAGGCCGCCTGCCGCGCCACCGCCGACCTTTACATGCTGGCCAGCCGCACGCCGGAGGGCATCTACCCGTTCGCCGGCATCCCCTGGTACTCCACGGTGTTCGGGCGCGACGGCATCATCACCGCGATGATGGCGCTGTGGATCGACCCGAAATTCGCCAAGGGCGTGCTGCGCTACCTCGCGGTGACGCAGGCCAAGGCGGTGGACCCGGCCGCCGACGCGCAGCCGGGCAAGGTGCTGCACGAGACCCGCCGCGGCGAGATGGCGATGCTCGGCGAGGTGCCGTTCCGGCACTATTACGGCACCATTGACGGCACGCCGCTCTTCGTGATGCTGGCCTCAGAATACTACGCCGTCACCGGCGACCGCGAGACGATCACCCGGATCTGGCCGGCGCTCGAGCTCGCGCTCGCCTGGATGAACGATTACGGCGACCGGGACGGCGACGGCTTCGTCGAATACGCCCGCGACACCGACAAGGGGCTCGAGAACCAGGGCTGGAAGGACAGCCACGATTCGATCTTCCACGACGACGGCCACCTCGCCAAGGGTCCGATCGCGCTGTGCGAAGTCCAGGGATACGTCTACGCCGCCAAGAACGGCATGGCCAAGCTCGCGGCGATGCTCGGCCACGACGCGATGGCCGAGACCTTGACCCTGGAGGCGGACGCCCTGAGGGATGCGTTCGACGCCGCGTTCTGGAACGAAGAGATCGGCACCTACGCCCTGGCGCTCGACGGCGAGAAGCGGCAATGCGCCGTGCGCTCGTCGAATGCGGGTCACGCCCTGTTCACCGGCATCGCCAAGCCCGAGCGGGCGGCGCAGGTGGCGGCGACGCTGCTGTCCAAGGACGGCTTCAACGGCTGGGGCGTGCGCACGATCGCCCGCGGCGAGGCGCGCTACAACCCGATGTCGTACCACAACGGCTCGATCTGGCCGCACGACAACGCGATCATCGCCATGGGGCTCGCGCGCTACGACCTCAAGCACGAGGCCGCGCGCATCTTCCAGGGCATGTTCGAGACCGCATTGTACCAGGACCAGAAGCGGCTGCCGGAACTGTTCTGCGGCTTCATGCGTCGGCGCCAGCGCGGGCCGGTTTCCTATCCGGTGGCGTGCAGCCCGCAGGCCTGGGCGGCGGCGGCGCCGTTCGCGTTCCTCTCGGCCTGCCTCGGCCTGGAGCTCGACCACGCCCGCAACCGCGTCCGCCTGCGCAACCCGATCCTGCCGGCGTTCCTCGACGGCGTCTCGCTCTACAACGTGCGGCTGGGCGAATCGCGGGTGGATCTCCGCTTCCACCGCCACGGCGACGACGTCACCGTCAGCGTGATGCGCCGCGTCGGCGACGCGCAGGTGGTGGTCCTCAAGTAGCTGCGCCGGGCATCTCGGGTGCAGGCATCTCGGGTGCAGGCATCTCGGGTGCAGGCATGTCGGCGTCGGATGTGTCGGCGTCGGGCTTGGCGACAGCCAGCACGACGCCGGCGAAGTCGCCGCGCTGCCATTGGCGCGCGACTGCGTAGGCGACGGCCTGCCCCGGGATCGCGAGCGTGACCTCGGCGGGCAGCCGGTGGCGGCGCGAGATCGCGAGCTTCGCGCCCGTCGCCGACATGTCGCGGATCACGCAAGGATGGGTCGCCCCGTCGGGGCAGACGATCGTGGCCGGCATCATCACCGCGTTGCGGCGGCCGCCGGAACGCTTCTCCGACGGCGCGGGCACGAGGCTGAGATGGCTGCCGGCCTTGGCCGGCTCGGACCCCGCCTTCGCATCCATGCCTCGGTGCTCCCCTCGCGTGCGCGACCCGTCGGGCGGCTTTTGTCCCGGCCCCATGTTGTCGTAAGCTTCGTTTCTCAAGAAGGGTTGAAGATGCAGGCTCCGCGCTCCGGGACTACGTCGTCTTGCGCGAGCAGGCCGACCTGCCCGACCATCCCCGGGCCTCCGGTCGTCGGGCGCCCGGCGTGAGCGTGCAAGCGAGCCCCCTCGATCTGGCGCAGGCGCTGCTCCGCTGCCCCTCGGTGACCCCCGAGGAGGGCGGCGCCCTGGCCCTGCTCGACCGGGTCCTCACCGAGGCCGGGTTCTCCGTCGCGCGTCCGGTCTTCTCCGAGCCCGGCACGCCCGACGTCGAGAACCTCTACGCCCGGATCGGATCGGGCGGCCCGTGCCTGCTGTTCGCCGGCCATACCGACGTGGTGCCGCCCGGCGACGCGGCGGCGTGGCGGAGCGGACCGTTCGACGGTGCGATGGCCGACGGCATCCTCTACGGGCGCGGCGCCGTCGACATGAAGGGCGGCATCGCCTGCATGCTCGCCGCCGCCCTGCGCTTCCTGCAGGCGCGCGGCCCGAATTTTTCCGGGTCGATCGCGTTCCTCGTCACGGGCGACGAGGAGGGGCCGGCGGTCAACGGGACCGTCAAGCTCCTCGATTGGGCGAAGGCCCGGGGCGAGCGCTTCGACCATTGCCTGCTCGGCGAGCCGACGAACCCGAGCACGCTCGGCGAAATGATCAAGATCGGGCGGCGCGGATCGCTCACGGGCAAGCTCACGGTCCACGGCCGGCAGGGCCACGTCGCCTACCCGCACCGGGCCGAGAACCCGATCCCGGGGATGCTGCGCCTCGCCTCGGCGCTCGCCGCCGACCCGCTCGACGGCGGCACCGCGCATTTCGACGCCTCGAACCTCGAATTCACGACGATCGACGTCGGCAACAAAGCCACCAACGTCATCCCGGCGGATGCGCGGGCGGTGTTCAACATCCGCTTCAACGAGGGCTGGGATGCCGAGACGCTCGGCGCCGAGATCCGCCGCCGCCTCGATGCGGCCGCCGGCAACGCCGTCCGCTACACCCTCGACCTCGCGCCCTCGAATTCCCCGGCCTTCCTCACGCGGCCCGACGCCTTCGTCGACCTGGTCTCGGACGCGATCACGGCCGAGACGGGCCTGCGCCCGACGCTCTCCACGACGGGCGGCACCTCGGACGCGCGCTTCATCAAGGACGCCTGCCCGGTGATCGAGTTCGGCCTCGTCGGCGAGACGATGCACCAGGTCGACGAGTGCGTGCCGGTGGCCGACCTGGAACGGTTGACGGCGATCTACGTGCGGATGCTCGACGCCTACTTCCCAACCGGCGCCTGAGGAAGAGGCTCAGGCGCGCTCGCCCCGAATCCCGCGGCAAATCCAGCCCTTGCGCGACCGATTCCGGCACAGCACCCGGTAGCCGCCGCCGCGGAAGCGGCGGCTCTTCGAGCCGAGCCGGTCGCCGACGGCGATGTAGATCTGTCGCAGGCGCTGCACATGCGGGTCGTCGAGGCGCAACTCGATGCTCGCGCGGACGAGGGCGGCGGTGGCGGCGCGATCCTTCGGGTCGAGGGGCACCAGCGCCTCGCCGAGGATGATGCGCCCGACCTCCAGCAGAAGCGCGTCCTTGGACGGGTCCTTACCGGCGGCGAGCCGTTCGAGGTCGAACAGCGTCCGCACGCCGAGCGGCCACAGCCGCACGATCTTGTCCCGCCCGACGGAGCAGCAGAGCTGCGCCTGCGCGACCCAATCCATGATCTGGTAGACGCCGTAAGGTGTCTCGACGAACAGCATCAGGGGGTTGGCCGCAGCGAGGTTCTGCGTCGAGTGGATGTGGTGGTCGTCGAGCCGGACCCGGATCTCGCTGTCGATGCCGTCGACGATCTCGACCGGGGTGATCTTGAACGCCCGGAAGACCTCTTCTTCCTCGCGCTTGAAGTTCTTCAACTGGTCGCGCTGGATGATGCTGCGCAGGACGACCTCCGGCATGACGCCGGCGACGAAGCAGGCGGTGATGGCCGCGGCCGCCGTCACCGCGGGCGAGACCGGCACCACCAGCGTCACGAGCTGGCTTCCGAACCAGATGATCGAGGTGAAGACGATCGGCCCGAGGACGAAGCTGATGAGGATCTTGTTGGTCTCGTTGGCGATCATGCCCGGACTGAGGTCGAAGTTCTTGATCGCGCGGTACAGGCTGCGCAAAGCCGTGATGTAGCTGCCGGCGAAGGCTGCGCAGATGCCGAGCAGCCAGACCATGCCGACGCCCGTCGGCGTCGGGTAGCTGAAGCCGCCCCAGCGCAGGCCGCTCGGCTCGGTCATATGCTCGGCGAGCACCGATAGGAGCAGGGACAGGCCGTAGAAGGTCGAGGTCGCCGCGAGGATTCCGAATGGGGCGGAGCCGATGATCCACGCGATCACCGAATAGTCCTCGCGCTTGCCGCGGGTCTCTTCCGCCCAGACCGTGCTCCGCTCGCCCTCCGCCCGGCCGGCCGCCGGGTCCCGGCTTCGGCGGGCGCCGACGAAGTACTTGTATTTCACGAACTCGAATGACGGAATCAGGTTGGTCCCGGCCGGGTCACCGATGTCGAACACGGTCGCGAGGTCGGTGATGATCTCCTGGCGGTGCTTCTTGATCGATTCCCGCACGGCGATGAAGATCAGCGGCGAGAAGAACGCGAAGCACGTCGCCAGATAGACGATGATCTGAAACGGGCCTTCCATGGTCGTCGCCCCCCGGGTGCGCAAACAGCGCCCTCCACTTGCCGGGGGATCATCGCTCTTCGTGCTAGAAAAGCAATCTCAGATTAATTAAATGCGAAATCGTTAATCTCAGGTCGATAATCGACGCCGACGAAGCACAGCCCGTGGGCGGGGGCCATCGGGCCGCAGCGGCTGCGGTCGCGGGAGGCGAGGATGTCTGCGACGCCGGCCGCGTCGAGGCGGCCGCCGCCGGCGAGCATCAGCGTGCCGACCATGCTGCGGACCTGATGGTGCAGGAACGAGCGCGCGTCGGTCTCGACCACGATCTCCTCCATTGACCCCATCGGCCGGCGGGTCACGTCGAGGCGGTCGAGGGTGCGCATCGGGCTGTTGGCCTGGCACTCGGCGGCGCGGAAGGCGGTGAAGTCGTGCAGGCCGAGGAGGCTCTGCCCGGCCGCGTGCATCGCCGCCGCATCGAGCGGCCAGGGCACGTGCCAGACCTGGCCGCGGGTGAAGGTCGGCGGGCTGCGCCGGTCGAGGATGCGGTAGCGATAGTGCCGGCGGATCGCCCAGTGCCGGGCGTTGAACGCCGGGTCGACGACCTCTGCCGAGAGAATCGAGACCGGGACCCGCTTCAGGTGCGCGTTCAGCGCGTCGCGCACCACGTCCGTCCGCCAATCCTTGGACAGGTCGAGATGGGCGACCTGATGCGTCGCGTGCACCCCGGAATCGGTGCGCCCGGCGCAGGTCAGCCCCTGCGTCTCGCCCGAGAACCGCGTCACCGCCGCCTCGATCGCGCCCTGCACGCTCGGATCCGCGGCCTGCCGCTGCCAGCCGCGAAACGGCGCGCCGTCGTACTCGATGACGAGCTTGTAGCGCGGCATCAGGCGGCCGGTTCGGTGCGGCGAGGGGCGGCGCCCTCCACGATCCCGGTCATACCAGGCGCGCCCCGGCTTCGAGCCGCGCGCCCCGCAAGAACTCCGCGCCGCTCGCGGTGCCGCCCTTGCCGGCGCGGCGGAGTTCGAGAAGCCGCACGGCGCCCGAGCCGCAGGCGACCGTGCCCTCGGAGTCGAGCAGCGTCCCGGCGGCGGCGGAGCCGGGGGCGACCACGGCCCGCAGCACCTTCACCCGCTCCGCGCCCTTGCCGAGGTCGGCCTCGAAGAAGGCGCCGGGAAACGGGCTGAGACCGTTCACATGCGCCGCGACCGCCGCGGCATCCTGCGCCCAGTAGATCCGCGCCTCGTCGTTGCTGATCTTGCGGGCGTAGAGCACGCCGACCTCGTCCTGCGGCCGGAAGGTCAGGGTCCCGGCCTCGAGCGCCCGCAGAGCCCGCGCCATCAGGTCGGCGCCGAGCGGCATCAGGGCGTCGTGCAGGTCGCCGGTGGTCATGCCGGGCCGGATCGGGATGCGGTCTTCCAGCGCCACCGGCCCGGTGTCGAGCCCGGCTTCCATCCGCATCACGCCGACGCCGCTCGTCGCGTCACCCGCCATCACCGCGCGGTGGATCGGCGCCGCCCCGCGCCAGCGCGGCAGCAGCGAGCCGTGCAGGTTGAGGCAGCCGTGGCGCGGGATGTCGAGGATCGCCTGCGGCAGCAGCATGCCGTAGGCGACGACGACGGCGACGTCGGCGCGATGCGCGGAGAAGGTCTCGGCGGCCTCTCGGTCCTTCAGGGTCGAGGGCGTCAGCACCGGAAGCCCGAGCCGGTCCGCCAGCGCGTGGACGGGGGAGGGGCGGAGCGCCATGCCGCGCCCGGCCTTGGCAGGCGCGCGGGTGTAGACCGCCGCGATCGAATGGCCGTCCTCGGCCAGCCGCGCGAGCGTCGGCACCGCGAAGTCCGGGGTGCCCATGAAGACGACGCGCATGGTTGCTGTCCGCTCAGGCCGCGTCGCGCTTGGCCGCCTTGGTGAACTTCTTCACGATCCGGTCGCGCTTGAGCTTCGACAGGTGATCGATGAACAGCACGCCGTTGAGGTGGTCGATCTCGTGCTGGATGCAGGTCGCGAGCAGGCCCGCCGCCTCGATCTCCTGCACCGCTCCGTCGAGGTCGCGGAAGCGCACGCGCACCTTGTCGGGCCGCGCGACCTCGCCGTAGACCTCGGGGATCGACAGGCAGCCCTCGTCGTAGACGCGCGTCTCCTCCGAGGCCCAGACGATCTCAGGATCGAGGAACACCTGCGGGTTGCGTGACCCCTCCTCCTTCGAGGTGTCGATCGTCACCACCCGCTTGGTCACGCCGATCTGGATCGCGGCGAGCCCGACGCCGGGGGCGTCGTACATCGTCTCCAGCATGTCCTCGGCGAGCGTGCGGATCTCCTTCGTCACGGGGCCGACCGGCTCCGACGGCAGACGCAGGCGCGCATCGGGCAGGATCACGAGGGGACGGATCGTCATGGCTCGACCGGGTGGCGGGGCAGGTGAGGGGACAGGCGTGTCGCCGGAATAGGATGCGGGGGGAGGGCGGTCAAATGCCGCCGGCGCCCTCCACTTCGGTGCGATTCAGAACGCGGTTCGGCTGCGGATCGCCGCGGTGAGCGTGCCCTCGTCGAGGTAGTCGAGCTCGCCGCCCACGGGCACGCCGTGGGCGAGCCGCGTGACCTTCAGACCGAGCGCCTTGATCGCGTCGGTGACGTAGTGGGCCGTGGTCTGCCCGTCGACGGTGGCGTTCAGCGCGATGATGATCTCGGTCACCTCAGGGTTCGCCGCCCGCTCGGCGAGGCTGGCGATGTTGAGGTGCTCCGGCCGCACGCCGTCGAGGGCCGAGAGCACGCCGCCGAGCACGTGGTAGCGCGCCTGCACCGCGCCGGAGCGCTCCAGCGCCCACAGGTCCGACACGTCCTCGACCACCACCAGCACCGTCGGGTCGCGCTTCGGGTCGCTGCAGATCGTGCACGGGTCGCAGGTGTCGACGTTTCCGCATTCCCGGCAGACGACGATGCGCTCGACCGCGACCCGCATCGCGTCGGCGAGCGGCGCGAGCAGGGTGTCGCGCTTCTTGATGAGCTGCAGGGCGGCCCGCCGCGCGGAGCGGGGGCCGAGGCCCGGCATCCGGGCGAGCAGCTGGATCAGGCGCTCGATCTCGGGGCCGGCGACGGCTTGCGGCATGAAGGGTTCGATCGTCTCGGGACGGATGGGGGGCGTCCCCTCCGATACCCGCCTTCGCGCCCGGGTTGAAGGCGGCTTGCGGTCCCACGCGCCATGCGCGTCGCGATCGGCACCTTACAGGTGTGCCGAGGCCTGACAAAGCGGCCTCCGTCTGTCCTCCTCCCTCCCGGGTCCAGGTTGACGCGATTGCCTTGCCGCCTGATCCAGAACGGGCCGGGAGCGGCGAACCAGCGTGCGGCGGTCCTGTACGACCGCACGGACGCTCCCTTGATCCGGCGCCGCGCGGCCCGGACCAGCGACACGGCGCGAGCAGGGGCCCGGGAGAGAGACCATGAGCGACATCGGCGATCACAACGCGGCCCACGGCGCCGAGGCGATCGGCCTGCGCAACCTGAAGGCCGTGCACTGGAACCTGGAGGCCCCGCGCCTCTACGAGGAATCGCTGGTCCGCGGCGAGAGCCGCCTGGCGCGCGGCGGCGCGCTGGTGGCCACCACCGGCAGCCACACCGGTCGCTCGCCCAAGGACAAGTTCGTGGTCCGCGACGCGAGCACCGAGAACGAGATCTGGTGGGAGAACAACGGCGCGATCACGCCCGACCAGTTCGCCACCCTGCTCGCCGACTTCCAGGCCCACGCCGAAGGCCGCGAGCTGTTCGCGCAGGACCTCTACGGCGGCGCCGACGCAGGCTACCGGGTGAAGGCGCGGGTGTTCTCGGAATTCGCGTGGCACTCCCTGTTCATCCGCAACCTGCTGATCCGGCCAGCCCGCGCCGAGATCGCCGGGTACGTGCCGGACATGACGATCATCGACCTGCCGAGCTTCGAGGCCGACCCGGCCCGCCACGGCTGCCGCTCCAAGACCGTCATCGCCATCGATTTCACGCGCAAGATCGTGCTGATCGGCGGCTCGGCCTATGCCGGCGAGATGAAGAAGTCGGTCTTCACCTACCTGAACTACATCCTGCCGGGCGCGGGCGTGATGCCGATGCACTGCTCGGCCAACGCGGCGCTCGACGCCGAGGGCGGCTCGGCGATCTTCTTCGGGCTGTCGGGCACGGGCAAGACCACGCTCTCGAACGATTCCTCGCGAAAGTTGCTGGGCGACGACGAGCACGGCTGGAGCCCGGAGGGGATCTTCAACTTCGAGGGCGGCTGCTACGCCAAGACCATCCGCCTCTCGCGCAACGCCGAGCCCGAGATCTACGCCACCACCGAGCGCTTCGGCACGGTGATGGAAAACGTGGTGATCGATCCTGAGACGCGGATCCCCGACTTCGACGACGCCTCGCTCACCGAGAACACCCGCTGCGCCTACCCGCTCGACTTCATCGCCAACGCGAGCGACACCGGCCGCGCCGGGCACCCGAAGAACATCGTCATGCTCACCTGCGATGCGTTCGGGGTGATGCCGCCGATCGCCAAGCTCACCGGCGCGGAGGCGATGTACCACTTCCTCTCCGGCTACACCGCCAAGGTCGCGGGCACCGAGCGCGGCCTGACCGGGCCCGAGGCGACGTTCTCGACCTGCTTCGGCGCGCCGTTCATGCCGCGCCACCCGAGCACCTACGGCAACCTGCTGCGCGACCTCATCGCCCGGCACGACGTCGATTGCTGGCTCGTCAACACGGGCTGGACCGGCGGCGGCGTCGGCACCGGTCGGCGGATGCCGATCCGCGTCACCCGCCGGCTGCTCTCGGCGGTTCTCGACGGCTCCCTGTCGAAGACCGAGTTCCGCCGCGACCCGTATTTCGGCTTCGCGGTGCCGGTCTCGGTGCCCGGCGTCGAGCCGCACATCCTGCAGCCGGTCAAGACCTGGGCCAACAAGGCCGCCTTCGCCGAGACCGCGAACCGCCTCGTCGGCATGTTCAAGGAGAACTTCAAGCGCTTCGAGCAGCACGTCGACGACGACGTGCGCGCGGCCGAGCCGAACGCGCAGTCGATGGCGGCCTGAGGTCGGGTCGGGCGGCTCCGTTCGGGGTCGCCCACCCATCCAAACCCGTCATTCCGGGGCTGCGCAGCAGAGCCCGGAATCCAGAGCCGCGACGGGTCCAGGGGCGGCGCCGGAGCTTGCGATCCGGCGAACGCGGCGGCTCTGGATTCCGGGCTCGCCTTCGGCGACCCGGAATGACGGCGCGGGGGGGGCGAGGGCGCCTCAGCCTGGCCTGCGCTCGGACAGGAACGCGTTCATCCGCTCCAGCGCGCGCAAGATGTTCTCCGCCGAGTTGGCGTAGGAGAGGCGGATGTAGCCTTCGCCGTGGACGCCGAAATCCGGCCCGCCGATGACGGCGACGCCGGCTTGCTCCAGCAGCGACGCGGCCAGGGCTTTCGCCTTCCAGCCGGTGCGGCTCACGTTCGGGAAGGCGTAGAACGCGCCTTTGGGCACGATGCAGGACACGTCCGGCAGGTCGTTGAGGCCGTCGACCACGATCGTGCGGCGCCGATCGAATTCGGCGACCATCTCGGCCACGCAGTCCTGCGACCCGTCCAGCGCGGCGATGCCGGCCCACTGGGTCGCGGCGTTGACGCAGGAATGGGCGTTGACCGCGAGCTTGCGCGCCGCCTCGTAGAGCGGCTTCGGCCAGACCGACCAGCCGAGCCGCCAGCCCGTCATCGCGTACGTCTTCGACGCGCCGTCGAGGTAGATCAGCCGGTCGCGAATCTGTTCGTACCTGAGCAGCGAGTGATGCGCCTCGCCATCGTAAGTCATGGTGCCGTAGATCTCGTCCGACAGGATCGCGACGTCGGGATGGTCGGCGAGACCCTTCGCCAGGGCGTCGATCTCGGCCTTCGGCGTCACGCCGCCCGTGGGGTTCGCCGGCGAGTTGACGATGAGCAGCCGGGTCCGCGGCGTGATCAGCGCAAGGGTCTCCTCGGCCGAGAACGCGAAGCCGTTGGCCTCGCGGATCGGCACCGGCACAGGCGTCGCGCCGGTGAACTCGATCATCGACCGGTAGATCGGGAAACCGGGATCCGGGTAGAGGATCTCGGCTCCGGGCTCGCCGAACATCAGGATCGCCATGAACATGGTGACCTTGCCGCCGGGCACGATCATCACGCTCTCAGGGGAGACCTCGACGCCGTGGCGCCGGTGGATGTCGCGGGACACCGCCTCGCGCAGGGGCAGGATGCCGGTGGCCGGCGTGTAGCCGTGGTGCCCGTCGCGCAGCGCCTGGATGCCGGCCTCGACGACGTGGGCCGGGGTTGGCATGTCGGGCTGGCCGATTCCGAGGTTGATGACGTCGCGTCCTTGAGCGGCGAGCGCGTTGGCACGGGCCAGCACCGCGAAGGCGTTCTCCTCGCCGATGCGTCCGAAGGCCGGAACGATCTGCATCATGGAAACGTCCTCCCGGTTCGCGCGGCCGGGCCGTCGAACGCCCGGCCGACCCGCCCCTTACTGCACGGAGCGTCCCGCGTGCACGGAGCGTGCCGCGGCGGGCGAGGCGATCAGTGCTTCGAGCGCTCGGCGAGCTTGCTCGCGCCGAACGACAGCGCGACGGCGATGGCGCCGAGGATCACGAAGGTCTTCACCGAGGCGTAGAACAGGGCCGGCTCGATGCCGGTGTCGGTGTAGAGCACGAGACCGATCGCGGCGAGCGGCAGCGAGATCAGGATGAAGAGCGGAACGAGCGGGTTCATGAACGGCACTCAGGTCGTGCGGGGCGGCGAAGTAACCCACGCGCTTGGACGGATCGCCCGTCCATAGCACCCCGGCGCGGTCGTGGGGACACCCGCCGCACCGTTTTTTTGCCGCGCATCGGGCCGAACCAGCCGCCGGCCTCAGGCCGGCACCCGCACCGTCGCGCGTAAGCCGCCGAGCGGACTGTCGTGGAGCGAGACGTCGCCGCCATGCGCGCGGGCGATGTCGCGGGCGATCGACAGGCCGAGCCCGGAGCCGCCCGCATCCTGGCGCGCGTCGTCGAGGCGCACGAACGGCTTGAACACCTCCTCGCGGCTTTCGACCGCGATGCCCGGGCCGTCGTCGTCGATCGAGACGAAGAACGCCCGCGCCTCGGCCCGGCCTGAGATCGCCACCGTCTCGCCGTAGCGGGCGGCGTTGGCGGCGAGGTTGAACAGGCAGCGCCGGAACGCGTCGGGCCGCACGGTGACGGAGGGCGACCCGGCGAGCTCGAAATCCGAGACCTGGGCGCCCAGGCGTTCCACGTCGGTGCGCAGGTCCTCGAGCAGGGCGCGCATGTCGGTGGGCGCCGCGTTCTCCGCCGAATCGCCGCGGGCGAAGGCGAGGTAGCCCTCCAACATGCGGCTCATCTCGTCGACGTCGCGCGAGAGCTCGTCGATCTCCGGGCTCTGGTCGATCAGAGCGAGGGAGAGCCGGAACCGGGTGATGATCGTGCGCAGGTCGTGGCTCACGCCGTTGAGCATCGTCGTGCGTTGCTCCATCGCGCGCTCGATGCGGCGCTTCATCTCGATGAAGGCGTGGCCGGCCTGCCGGACCTCGCGGGCGCCGCGGGGGCGGAACTCGATCTCGCGGCCCTTGCCGAACCCTTCCGCCACCGCGGCGAGCCGCAGGATCGGCTTGATCTGGTTGCGCAGGAACAGGATCGCGACGCCGAGCAGCACCATCGACGAGCCGATCATCCACACCAGGAAGATGTGCGAGTTCGAGGCGTAGGCCTGGGAGCGGCGCGCGGTGATGCGCATCACCCCGTCGGGAATCGCGACGCGAATCTCGATCAGGTTCGATCGGCCGACGGTGTCGATCCAGAACGGGCGGCCGATCTGGCGCTTCAGCTCGTCCGACAGCGCCTCGTCGAGGATCGAGAAGAACGGCCGCGGCCCGGGCGGCGGGATCTTGGCGCCCTTCAGGATGTCGAGGTCGAGGTTCAGCCGCTCGCCGGCGATGCGCGAGAGTGTCTCGGCGTCCTTGTCCTGGGGGTAGACCTCGTAGATGTCGATCAGCGCCGCGACGTCGGCCGTGACCGCCGAGGACAGGCGCTTGGTCACCAGCTGCCAGTGCCGCTCCATGAAGGTGTAGGCGATCACCGATTGCAGCAGCACCACCGGCGCGATGATGATGATCAGCGACCGGGCGTAGAGGCCCTTCGGCAGCAGGTCGCCGACGGCGCGCGAGACCCGCTTCCACAGGGTCCGCGGGTTAGCCAGCCGGCGCGAGGCCGAGCGGCGCGCGGGCGCGAGGTCCGGCGCGTTCACGGCGCGCGCCTGTCGGTGGCGAAGGATGTCGGGGCCGGCGGAAGGCGGCGCATCGGGCGGGGGTCCGGGCGAGGCCCCGGGATCGGGACGTCTCGGCCTTATGCCACCCCCGACGCGGCGCTCCAATGCGCGCTTGGTCCCGCGGTCGATCAGGTCGCGGGCGCCGGGCAGCACGAGGCCGCGGTCAGCCCGTCCTCGCGGACCTCGTGGGTGCCGGCCTCGGTGCTGCGGATGCGATAGCCCGGCGCGCCGGCATCGGCCGGCAGCAGGCCGATCACCTCGAAGATGCGGTTGCCGTTGCGGGCCGCCGCGAGGTCGCGGCGGCGGACGAGTTGTCCGAGATGAAACTTGTGGCCCATGTCGTGCCCTCCCACGCTCGCGCTCCCTTACGCATCGCGGGGCGGCTTCGGTTTCGCCTCGGGGATCGGGGACCGCGAGAGCGAGAGGATCGTCCGCTGCGGACGCCCGGACTTCTGGGCGATGTCCTCGTCCTGCGCCGAGATCACCTCGCGAGCCGGATCGTCGCCGTCGAGGCCGCCGAGGATTTCCATCGGGACGCGGCGGTTGGAGGCCTGCGAACCGTCCTCGTAGACCACGTCGAACAGCACGGAGCCCCGCTCCTGTGGCCTTTGCCTGGTGCGCTTACTCATTGCCTGCTTGGGGTTGGGGCCGACGTGAAACGCCGCCCGGGGATGGAACGGCTCCCGGTCCGGAGACGGGGCACGAAACGCCGCCCGGTCCGTCCCGCAAGAGCCGCGTGCGGCCGGCAGACGAGGCCGTGGCCGGCACGGAGCGTGAGATGGCGCAGGATCGGGCGTTTGGCAACGCACGGCACGCCCGCGCGCCCTGCAGACGTCGCGCAGACGTGACTCGCTGGCGGTGGTGTCGGTCTGATCAGCCGGCGAGGGACAGCTCGCTCTCGGTCGCGGCGCGCTCGCCGGCCGAGGACTTGATCCGGTAGCCCGGCTCGCCGGTGCGGTCCTCGGGCATCAGGCGGACGATCTCGCAGAGCAGGCCGGACGCGTCGTCCTTCACGGAGCCGAAGCCGCCGCGCGACTGACGGACACGCTGGCCGAGCTTGAACTTGTGGGACATCGAACATCACTCCTGGTCGCCGCGACGCCGGGTATCGAACCCGGGACGGGCGCGACGGATGCGGAGACGGATTCGGCTAGGGCTGAGGGCGCCGGCCCGAACGCCCGCGGGGTGAACCGCTGGCGGAGGGGCTGTCGCCGGGTTTCGGCTCGGCGAGCCGGTCTCGGTCTTACTTGCGGGCGCGGAGCTTGCGGGCGGCGAAGCGGGCGTCGCGCGCCTCCTTCTGCTCGGCGGCGAGGGCGGCCTGGCGCTCGGCCTTCTCTGCGGCGATGCGCAGCACCTCGGCGGCTTCGAACTCGCGCTGGGCCTTCGCCTCGGCGATCCGCTGGACCTCGGCGGCGAGCCGGGCGGCCTCGCGCTCCTTGTTGCGCTCCTCGCGGGCCTCGATCACGGCCTGGCGCTCGGCCTGGCGGGCGACCACGGCGGGATCGTCGGCGGCCGGCCGCGAACGATAGCGCGCCAGCATCGCTTCCCGCGCCTTCGCAGCGGTCTCGAGCCGGTCGGAGAACTGGTTGTCCTTGGATTGATTCACACAAGATCCTTATGCGCCACCGGCCCCATGCCGGATGCGGTCAGACGGGTCGGACCGAGGCGCACAGGTCGTCGCCTGCGGGGCTCGGCGGTGGTCGGCCCCCAGCGCTTGGCTGAAGGCGGTCCGCGGCGAGGTCGCCTCGCCGCGATTCGGTCGCGCCGTTCAGAAACGCGCGAAGCCGTCCCGGGTGGGACGGCTTCGACAACGATCCGAGGCGAACTCGGGTTCAGGCGGCCTGGAGGCTGCCGGCGGACTGCTTGCCGCTGCGACGGTCGGTCTCCATCTCGTAGGAGATCTTCTGGCCCTCGGTCAGGCCGCGCATGCCAGCGCGCTCGACAGCCGAGATGTGCACGAAGACGTCCTTGCCGCCGTCATCCGGCTGGATGAAGCCGAAGCCCTTCTGATCGTTGAACCACTTGACGGTGCCGGTGCTCATAGAAAATTCCGCATCTTATCAGGCGTCATAAGCCGACCGGCGCATGTGAATCACGCGCCAGATCGCTAATCGTCGAATTGTGGGAGAAAACACAGCGCACGACCATTACGGGCGGAGCGGCCGGATATCTGACCAGAAGTCGATGTTGTACTTTTTGCACACCCCGCGACATTTTGCAAACACCAACCGGCACGAACACGAAAGCGTGCCCGGCCGAGCGATGTCGCCGCCGCTCGAACCCGCGGTGCGTCGCCCGCGAATCCTCGGAGCGATCACGCGAAAGCGTGCTAGGTTGAAGCCATGCCCGCCACGCGCTCGTGCGGACGGTCTCTTCCTTCGAGGTGGACATGGCGCGCACCCCCGAGACCGGTGATTCCTCGGTCGTCTCGATGGCGGAGTACGACAAGCGCGCCAAGCGCATCGCCGGGAACACCGGCGCGATCGCCGAGGACCTGAAGAAGAGCCGCCAGGCGACGAGCCTGCGCCTGATCGAGACCGCCGAGCGCAAGGCCTCGACCCCGCGCCTGACGCTCGTCGAATCGGGCGACGAGCCGGCTGGCGCGGAGTAGGGCGCCGGAGCATTTTCAAGCGACGTGGATGCCGGCTCGCGTGGAGACGATGCGACCGCACGGATAATGCTCTAGGCGCCGGCCAGGCTCCGGCGCGCGCGGCGGCGCTGCAGGAGGAGGCTGGCGGCGAGCGCCGTGCCGATCACCAGCGCCGAAACCGCCGTCGTCAGGCTTCCCAGCGCATAGATCTCCGGCGTCGTCACCGTGGTGGTGAGCCCCTGGAGTTCGAGCGGCAGGGAGTTGCGGCCGCCGATCGCCTGGCTGGTGCGGGCGAGTTCGTCGAAGGACAGGGTGAAACCGAACAGTGCGACGCCGACCAGTGCGGGGGCCAGGATCGGCACCACGACGTGGCGCAGCGTCTGCGCCCCGGTCGCGCCGAGGTCGCGCGCCGCCTCCTCGTAGGCCGGATCGAACCGGTTGAAGACCGCGAACATGATCAGCAGGCCGAAGGGCAGCGTCCAGGTCAGGTGAGCGCCGAGCGCCGAGCTGTAGAGCCCCATCGCGGTGCCGTGGTCCTGCAGCCAGCCCCAGCCTGTGGCGGCGGCCAGCGCGTTGATCGCGTCGTCGACCAGCCGGAACTCGAGGCCGATCCCGAGGGAGACCACGATCGAGGGCACGATCAGGCTCGCCACCGCGATGGCGAAGAGCGCGTTGGCGCCGCGAAAGCCCTTGCGGAAGGCGAGGCCCGCGAAGAACGCCAGCACGACGGTGAGCACCATCACCACGAAGCCGAGCCGGAGCGAGCGCCCGAACGCCGCCCAGATGTCGACGATGCCGCCGCCGGCCCAGAGCTTGCCGAACCAGTGCGTCGAGACGCCGTTCATCGGGAAGGTCAGCCCGCCCTGCGGGCCCTGGAAGCTCAGCGCCAGGATCGTCAGGGTCGGGCCGTAGAGGAACAGCACGTAGAGCGCGAAGAACGCCGCCAGCGCGGTGAAGGCCAGGCCTCGGGGGCGGTCGCTCACGGCTACAGCTCCTTGCGCAGGTCGATCACCCGGGTCAGCCCGAGGATCATCATCAGCACGGCAGCCAGCAGCACCACGGCGTTGGCGGCCGCCGCCGGGAATTGCAGGTACGACATCTGGACCTGGATCACCTTGCCCACGGAGGCGATCTGCTGCCCGCCCATCACGCCCACCGTGACGAAGTCGCCCATCACCAGGGTCAGCACGAAGATGGTGCCGATGGCGATGCCCGGCTTGCACAGGGGGACGACGACGCTCCACAGGGTCTGCCAGCCGGTGGCGCCCGCATCGTAGGCCGCCTCGATCAGCGACCGGTCGATCCGCGCCATGCTGTTGAAGATCGGCACGATCATGAACACCGTGTAGAGGTGCACGAAGGCCAGCGTCACCGAGAAGTCGGAATACAGCAGTCCCTCGATCGGCCGCTCGATCACCCCGAGGCTGCGGAGCGTGTCGTTGACGAGGCCGTTGCGCCCGAGCAGCGGGATCCACGAGATCATGCGGATCACGTTCGAGGTCCAGAACGGGATCGTGCACAGCAGGAATAGCGCCATCTGCACCGCGCGCGAACGGACGTGGAAGGCGAGGAAGTACGCCACCGGGAACCCGACCATCAGCGTGAAGGCCAGCGTCAGCGCGCAGAACTTCAGGGTCGAGAGGTAGGTCCGCACCGTCGTGCACGGGTCGGCGAGGTTGCCGCACCCCTCGAACACGTCGCGGTAGTTCTGCAGCGTGAAGGCCGGGATGATCTCGTATTCGTTGTATTCCCAGAAGCTGACCATCAGCGTCAGCAGCAGCGGGATCGCGAGGAAGACCACGAACACCAGCGCCATCGGCGCCGCCTGGAGGTAGGGCAGGCGCCGGCGCGGGCGGGCGGGCGTCTCGGTTTGCTCCGTCTTCGCCGGGGCGTCGGCAAGCGCGGGAAGCGCCACGTCGCTCATTGCGAGACCTCCGACCGATGGAGCGCGCGCTCTTCCCTCCCCCCGCTGCGGGGGAGGGTACCCTGCGCAGCAGGGGGGGAGAGGAGAGCGCCGTATCCGGCGCTGTCGCTCCCCTCTCCCGACCCTCGCTGATGCGAGGCCCACCCTTCCCCGAAGAGGGGGGAGGGAAGCGGCGTCGCGGATATGGAAAGAACCCGCGTCACGCCGCGATGAACTCATTCCACTTGCGGACCATGTAGGTGTTCTCGTCCATCACCGCGTTCCAGCACGCCACCGCGCCCATGCGGGCCTCGAATGAGCCGCCGTCGCGGGTGGCGCCGGCCTTTTCGAGCAGGCCGCCGTCGGGGCCGTGGATGTCCTTCTCGGCCGGCTTGCCCTCCATCCAGTAGGCCCACTCGTAGGGCTCCATCTGGGTCTTGGCGGTCTCGGGAACGGCGGAATAGTAGCCCTGGCGGTTGAGGTAGGCGCCGGCCCAGCCCGAGAGGAACCAGTTGACGAAGTCGTAGGCCGCATCGAGCTTGCGGCCGGTCAGCGTCTTCGGCAGGCCGAAGCCGGTGGCCCAGGCGCGGTAGCCTTCCTTCAGCGGCTGGTAGGTGCAGGCGACGCCCTGCGTCCGCACCTTGGTGACGGCGGGCGACCACATCGACTGGATCACCGTCTCGCCCGACGCCATCAGGTTCACGGATTCGTTGAAGTCCTGCCAGAAGGCGCGGAACTGGCCGGCGCGCTTGGCCTCGATCAGGAGCTTGATCGTGCGGTCGATCTCCGCCTTCGTCATGTTGCCCTTGTCGCCGTAGGTGTAGTCGCCGGTCGCCTCCACCACCATCGCCGCGTCCATGATGCCGATGGAGGGGATGTTGAGGATCGAGGCGCGTCCCTTGAACTCGGGATTCAGGAGCTCCCTCCAGCTGGTGATCGGGCGCTTGATCAGGTCGGGGCGGATGCCCAAGGTGTCGGCGTTGTAGGTGGTCGGGATCAGGGTGATCCACTCCGTCGGCGACGAGGCGAAGGACTTGCCGGTCTGGCCTTCGAGGTAGAACACCTTCTTCGGCGCGGTGCCCTGGTCGCCGATCGCCTTGCCGGCGATCTCGCCCTTGGTGAAGATCGGCGTGATCTTGTCCGCGTTCTTGATCCGGCGCGCATCCATGCCGAGGATGTTGCCCGAGGGGACGATCTTCTTCAGGCTGAAAAACTCGGTGTCGATCAGATCGAACGAGTTCGGCTGCGTCACCGCCCGCTTGGTGACCTCGTCGGTGACGACTGGGATGTACTCGATCGTGATCCCGAGATCCTCCTTCACCTTGCGGGCGATGTCGCCGGACTGGTTCACGGCGGTGCCGAGATAGCGCAGCGTCACCGGCTCGGCGGCGTGGACGGCGGGAAACCCGGTGATCGGCCCGGCCGCGAGCGCGGTGCCTGCCCCCTGGAGCAGCGTGCGCCGCGTGAACTTGATGCCGTTGGTCATCCGCGTGCTTTCCTTAGTCTATGTTGAGCGGTCGCGTCAGGCGTCGAGGCGGTGGGCGGCGTCCGGGTCCCAGCCGAGCGCGACCCGGTCGCCCGGCGCCAGCGGGCGGCCGGCGAAGGTGGCGTCGTCGAGGACCGCGCTCAGGCCGCCCGGCTCGGTCATCCCGTCCGCCTCGAGCGCCACCTGCACGCTGGCGCCCTGGTATTCGACGGCCAGCACGCGGGCCTGCACCGCGCCCGCGCCGGCCTCGGCCCCGAGCCGCATCCGGTCGGCCCGCACCGCGACCTTGCCCTCGGGCAGGGCGATGACGTTGTGGCCGCCGATGAAGCGGGCGACGAAGGCCGAGGCCGGGCGCTCGAACACCGTGCGCGGGTCGCCCGCCTGCTCGATCTTGCCGCCGTTCATCACCACCACGAGGTCGGACAGCGCCATCGCCTCCTCCTGGCTGTGCGTGACGTGGATGAAGGTGAGCCCGAGTTCCGCCTGGATGCGCTTCAGCTCCACCCGCATCCGCACCCGCAGGAACGGGTCGAGGGCCGAGAGCGGCTCGTCGAGGAGCAGCACCTTCGGGCCGGTGACCAGCGCGCGGGCCAGCGCCACGCGCTGCTGCTGCCCGCCAGAGAGTTGCGCCGGCAGGCGGTCCGCGAGGTGGCCCATCTGCACGAGGTCAAGCATCGCGTCGGCCTTCGTGCGGCGCTCGGCCTTGGTGACCCCGCGCATGCGAAGCGAGAACGCGACGTTGTCGCGGCAGGTGAGGTGCGGGAACAGCGCGTAGCTCTGGAACATCATCGCGGTGCCGCGCTCGGACGGCGGCGCGTCGCCGACGGCGCGCGGGCCGATCACCACCGCGCCGGAGCTGACGGCCTCGTGCCCGCCGATCATCCGCAGGGTCGTGGTCTTGCCGCAGCCGGACGGCCCGAGCAGGCAGCAATAGGCGCCCGACGGGATCTTGAGGTCGATCGCGTCGACGGCGAGCGTCGAGCCGTAGCGCTTCGTCAGCTGGATCACCTCGACGTTCATGCGGGTCCTTCGGTCGGCACGCCCTTCGCGAAAACCGGGGAGCAAGCCGCGGGCCATCACGGGCGCGGCGGCGTCGTAAAAGCGATGCCCGGGCCGTCGCACCGGGCGCCGGCGCATGGAGGCGATGCCCTGTCCGCAGGCGGGCCGGCGCCGGCATGCTTGTGGAGCCGGTCGCTTCGGTCTAACCCTCGCTCCCTCGGACACCCTGCCCGAACACCCTGGATGCGAGACGGCCGGAGACGGCGCGTCGGTCAGCGCCCTCCGCACGCGCGGTGGGTCCGCCGGAGTCCCACGAGTCCCATGCATGTCCCCCGCAGCGACGCCTACGTCCCTCCGAAAACGCCCGGCGCCCGGGTCCTCGTGGTCGAGGCGCGCTTCTACGACGGCCTGTCCGACGACCTGCTCGCCGGGGCGCTCGGCGCCGTCGCGGCGGCGGAGGCCCACGCCGCGGTCGTGACCGTGCCGGGCGCGCTGGAGATTCCCGCGACCGTCGCCATCCTGCTCGAGGCGGCCGAGGCGGCCGGCACGCCCTACGACGCCGTCGTGGCGCTCGGCTGCGTCATCCGCGGCGAGACCGGGCATTACGACATCGTCGCAGGCGAGAGCGCGCGGGCCCTGATGGACCTGTCGGTGCGCCTGCGCCTGCCGCTCGGCAACGGCATCCTGACCGTGGAGAACGAGGCGCAGGCCCACGCCCGCGCCCGCGTCTCCGAGATGAACAAGGGCGGCGGCGCGGCCGAGGCCGCCCTCGCGGTGCTCGCGCTCAAGCGCGCGGCCGCCGTCGCACGAGAGCCTGAACCCGCATGACCAAGATCAACCCGCGCACCGGCGCCCGGCTCTCCGTCGTGCAGGCGCTCTACGACATGGAGATCTCCGGCAAGGGCGTCCTCGACGCGCTCGCCGAGTTCGAGACCTTCTGGCTCGGCAAGGAGATCGACGGCGTGGTGCATCCGCCGGCCGAGACGGCCTTCTTCCGCGACCTGCTGCGCGGTGTCGTCGAGGAGCAGCGCGCGATCGATCCGCAGATCGACCAGGCCCTGAGCCAGGGCTGGCCGCTGAAGCGCATCGAGGTCGTGCTGCGCGCCATCCTGCGCGCCGGCACCTACGAGCTGATGTTCCGCCGCGACGTGCCGGCCCGCGCCGCGATCTCGGAATACGTCGACGTGGCCCACAGCTTCTACACCGGCGACGAGCCGGGCATGGTCAACGCCGTGCTCGACAAGGTCGCGCGCCAGACCCGCGCGGCGGAGCTGGCCGGCGCCAAGCAGGGGTGAGCGGCCGGGCGGGCGATCACGTGATTTCCTCGCGTCCCACCGAGGAGGCGCTGATCGCGCGCTACTTCGCCCCGCTCGCCGGCCCCGGCGCCGACGGCTTGCGCGACGACGCGGCGAGCCTCGCGCCGAGCCCCGGCCACGACCTCGTGCTGACGGCGGACGCGATCGTCTCCGGCATCCACTACTTCCCCGACGACCCGCCGGAATCGCTCGCCCGCAAGGCGCTCGGGGTGAACCTCTCCGACATCGCCGCCAAGGGCGCCGTCCCGCGCGGCTTCCTGCTCACCCTCGCCCTGCCGGCGGACTGGACCGAAGCCTGGCTGGCGCGCTTCGCCGAAGGGCTCGGACAGGCGAGCCGGGCGTCCGGCTGCCCGCTGCTCGGCGGCGACACGGTGAAATCCGGCGGGCCGGCGCTGATCGGCGTCACCGCGATCGGCGAAGTCCCTGCCGGGCGCATCGTGCGCCGCGCGACCGCGCGGGTCGGCGACAGGATCTGCGTCAGCGGCACCATCGGCGACGCAGCGCTCGGCTTGCGGATGCGGCTCGATCCCGATGCCGGCTGGGTCCGGGCGCTCGATGCGCCTGCGCGCGCGCACCTCGCCGACCGCTACCTGCACCCGCAAGCCCGCCTGGGCCTCGCCGACGCAGTCCTGCGCTTCGCGACCGCTTCGATGGACGTGTCGGACGGGTTGGCCGGCGACCTCGCCAAGATGCTGGCCGGCGCCGGCGCGACGGCCGAGATCGACGCGGCGGCGGTGCCGCTGTCCCCGGCTGCCACCCGCGCCATCGCGAGCCGGACGGACCTGTTCGACGTCGCCGTCACCGGCGGCGACGACTACGAGATTCTGTGCACCGTGGCCCCCGATTCCTGCGACGCGTTCCGCGCCGCGGCCGCTGCGGCCGGCGTGCCGGTCTCGGTCGTCGGCACCGTCGGATCAGGCAGCGGACTACCCGGCTTTCGCGATGCCGAGGGCGCCGCGCGCGTTTTCGCGGCGGGCGCGTTCAGCCATTTCTGAAAACGCCTCGGAGATCGTCCGGACCTTGGCGGGCGCGGTCGGCGCGACGGCCACGGGCGGATGGCCGAGCTGGCGCCGCACGTCGTCGATCAGGTGCGTCGCGACGATCGGGGTCCAGCGCGCGAGGTCGGCCTCCTGCACCGCAGCGCCGCCGCGCTCGTCCGCGTCGCTCTGCGCCGGAACCGAGAGCGAGCGCTGCAGCACCTGAAGCAGGGCGCCGTGCAGCGCCGGCGGTTGCATGCTCACGCGCTCCGCAACAAGGAACTGCACGGCGCTCGTCAGCACGTCGATCGTCGCCGCGAGCTTCGCCACCTGATCGCTGCTCATCGTGAAGCACTCTCTCCTTTATGCAACCAAGAGTAGTAGTTGCTATGGTTAATGCTGGGTTAACGCTCGGCTGAAGCGGCGATCGGCGATGCGGCCGCCCGCCGTCGCCGCCTAGACGGCCACTCACCCGGCGACCAGCGCCCTTCCGAAGAACAGAATTCAAAAGTCTATGCTGCAGCGCAGCAAGATCTCGTGGGGCCGATCGAAAGTCGCGTTTGCGCTCGACCGCGAAGTTTGGCAATCAAGTCTGGCACTTCTGCGAAGGAATGCCGAACCCGAGCCGATCGAGGGGACCCTGAGGGTTCGGCTCGACGACGACCAAGCCGGCGCCACGCATCACGAGAACCAGGCATCACGAAAACAAGGGACGGGTGCATGACCGCTTTGCTGCTGATCATCCTGGGCGGGCTGTGCGCCGTCGCCTACGGAATCGTGACGATCAACGACGTGATGAAACGCGACGCCGGCACGCAGCGGATGCAGGAGATCGCCGCCGCGATCGCCGAGGGCGCGCAGGCCTACCTCAAGCGCCAATACGCCACCATCGGCCTCGTCGGCATCGTGCTCTTCGCAGCGCTCGCCTTCTTCCTCGGAATCAAGGTGGCGGTCGGCTTCCTGATCGGCGCGGTGCTGTCGGGGGCTGCCGGATTCATCGGCATGAACGTCTCGGTGCGCGCCAACGTGCGCACGGCGCAGGCGGCCTCGACCTCGCTCGGCGGCGGCCTCGAGGTCGCGTTCAAGTCCGGCGCCGTCACCGGCATGCTGGTCGCGGGCCTCGCGCTGCTCGGCGTCGCCTTCTACTACCTCTACCTCACCCGCGGGGCCGGCCTCGCGCCGGCCAGCCGCGAAGTCATCGACGCCCTGGTGGCGCTCGGCTTCGGCGCCTCGCTGATCTCGATCTTCGCGCGGCTGGGCGGCGGCATCTTCACCAAGGGCGCCGACGTCGGCGGCGACCTCGTCGGCAAGGTCGAGGCCGGGATCCCGGAGGACGACCCGCGCAACCCGGCCACCATCGCCGACAACGTCGGCGACAACGTCGGCGATTGCGCCGGCATGGCCGCCGACCTGTTCGAGACCTACGCCGTCACGGTCGTCGCCACGATGGTGCTCGCCGCGATCTTCTTCGGCGGCCAGGTCGACGTCGCGGGCCGCAACGTGCTCGAGGCGATGATGATCTATCCGCTGGCCATCGGCTCGTCCTGCATCCTCACCTCGATCGCCGGCACCTACGCCGTGCGGCTCGGGGCCAACCAGTCGATCATGGGGGCGCTGTACAAGGGCCTGATCACCGCGGGCGTGCTGTCGATCGTGGCGATCGCGGCGGTGAACTTCGCCCTGTTCGGCGGCCTGTCCACCAGCTTCACCACCTCCACCGGCGTCAGCTTCACCTCCGGCGGGCTGCTGGGCTGCGCGGTGATCGGCCTCGTCATCACCGCGCTGATCGTGGTGATCACCGAATTCTACACCGGCACCAACTTCAGGCCGGTGAAGTCGATCGCCGACGCCTCGGTCACCGGCCACGGCACCAACGTGATCCAGGGCTTGGCCGTCTCGCTCGAATCGACGGCGCTTCCGGCGCTGGTCATCGTCGGCGGCATCATCTCCACCCATGCGCTCGCCGGCCTGTTCGGCATCGCCATCGCGGTCACGGCGATGCTGGCGCTGGCCGGCTTCATCGTCGCGCTCGACGCCTTCGGCCCGGTCACCGACAACGCCGGCGGCATCGCCGAGATGGCGGGGCTGCCCTCCGAGGTCCGGCGCTCGACCGACGCCCTCGACGCCGTCGGCAACACCACCAAGGCCGTCACCAAGGGCTACGCCATCGGCTCGGCGGGCCTCGGCGCGCTGGTGCTGTTTGCCGCCTACACCTCAGACCTCGACTACTTCATCGCCAACGCCAGCGACACGCAGTACCGCTTCTTCAAGGGCGTCACGGTCGATTTCTCGCTGTCCAACCCCTACGTCGTGGTCGGGCTGCTGCTCGGCGGGCTGATCCCGTTCCTGTTCGCCGGCATGGCGATGACGGCGGTGGGACGTGCCGCGGGCGCCGTGGTCGAGGAGGTCCGCCGCCAGTTCCGCGAGAAGCCGGGCATCATGGCCGGCACCGACCGGCCGGATTACGGCCGCGCCGTCGACATGCTGACCCGCGCCGCGATCCGCGAGATGATCGTGCCGTCGCTGTTGCCGGTGCTGATGCCGATCGTGCTGTTCTTCGCGATCCAGCTCGTCGCCGGCAAGTCGCAGGCCTTCGCCACGGTGGGCGCGAGCCTGCTCGGCGTCATCCTCACCGGCCTCTACGTCGCGATCTCGATGACCTCGGGCGGCGGCGCCTGGGACAACGCCAAGAAGTACATCGAAGACGGGCGCCACGGCGGCAAGGGCTCCGACGCCCACAAGGCGGCGGTCACCGGCGACACCGTCGGCGACCCCTACAAGGACACCGCCGGCCCGGCGGTGAACCCGGCGATCAAGATCACCAACATCATCGCACTGCTGCTGTTGGCGATCCTGGCGCACGCGTGAGGCGTGTCGATTCCCTCCCCCCTCCGCGGGGGAGGGAAGGACGCCGTTCAACCGACCTTCCCGATCACTTCACACCGGAACGCGCCGTAGGCGCCGCGGGCGAGGCGGTCGGCCAGGGCCGGGAGGAACAGGGCGGCTTCCTCGGCGAGCCGCCAGGGCGGGTTGACCACGATCAGGCCGTTGCCGGTGAGCCGCGTGTCGTCGGGCCGATCGATCATCAGGTCGAGGCGGAGCGCCGGGCGGACGAGGGCGCCGTCGAGCACGCCCGCCATGCGATCGACGGCGGCGAGGTTCTTGATCGGATACCACGCCAGGAACACGCCGGTCGGCCACTTCGCCACCGCCTTGGCGAGGTGCGCGCCGAGGCGGTCGATCTCGCCCGGCACCTCGTAGGGCGGGTCGATCAGGACGAGACCGCGGCGCTCGGGCGGCGGGATCATCGCGTTCAGCGCGGTCCAGCCGTCGAGGTGGAGCACCTTGGTGCGGGCGTGTTCGTTGAAGCGCTCGCGCAGCACCGCATGGTCGGCGGGATGGAGCTCGACGAAGACGCCCTGGTCCTCGGCGCGCAGGAACTCGCGGATCAGCGCCGGCGAGCCGGGATAGGTCGTGGCACCGTGGCGCGCCCGGACCGCGGCGACGGCGGCGCGATAGGGCGTCAGCAGGTCCTCGACCGCTTCCGGGAACGGATCGTCGAGACGGCCCCAGCCGTCCAGCCATTCGGCGGTGCGGCCGGCCTCGTCGGCGGTGAGGTCGTAGAAGCCGAGGCCCGCATGGGTGTCGACGGCGCGGAAGGGAGCGGGCTTCAGGCAAAGGTGCGCGAGCACCCGCGTCAGCACGAGGTGCTTGAGCACGTCCGCGAAGTTGCCGGCATGGAAGGCGTGGCGATAGTTCATGTCCGCTGATCAAGCGGATCGCGCGGCCCGGGTCCAGCCGTCCGGCGCGGATTTCACCGCGAGGATCAGCGCGCGGCGCCGACCGTGATCTCGGGCGAGCGGCAATTGCCGCGCGCGACCTCCGGGCAGGAGGCGAAGCCGCGCAGGTCCTTGGTGAAGCAGATCCGCACCTCCTGCAGCTGCCCGCGGGCGCAGGACACCGCCATCATGTCCGGCCGCAGACCCTGGTTCGCGGTCACGAACTGCCGGGCGATCTCGATCGGCGCCAGGCGGCGCTCGGAGCCCGAGGTCTTGAGGTCGTCGGGAATCGTCACCGCCAGGCGTGCGGTCCGCGCGGCGTTGAAGTAGGCGGTCGGGTCGAGGCCGGAGCAGGTGCCGTGCTTGCGCCACTCGTAGCGGGCCAGCCCCTCGCTCGGGTAGACCTGGCCGGCCACCTCCATCGCCTGCGGGGTCGGCGAGCGCTGCACGGCCGAGCAGTTCTGCGGATAGCCGCGGGTGTATTGCGGCCACAGCCCGTGCACCACGAAGCCGAGGCCGCGCCCGGCCGCGCATTGGCGGTCGTCGCGCTGGCCGGCGGTCTCGCAATAGGTCGGCGACCAGGACAGGGCCAGGACGTAGAAGTCGAAGCTGCCGGGCGCGTCGTTGCCGCGGCCGTAGCCGCCGTAATCCTGAGCCTGCGCGCCTGCCGTGAGGAGGCCGGCCGTCAAGGCGGCGGAGCGGGCAGCCGCGATTGCGAGGCCGGCACGCCTCACGGGCGTGCCATGCGGCAGGCGGTGGCGTAGGCGTAGCTCAGGTCGCGGTCGAGGCCGTGGACGCAGAACTCGACGCCCCAGGTCGCGCCGATGATGCCGAGGCTCTCGCGCACGGAATAGTCGACCTTGCGGCGGACGCCGTCCGAGGTGGTGGCGGTCGCGCTGCAGAACCGGCGCGGGATGTAGTCGAGGCCCCAGGGCCGCCACGCCGTCCGCTCGATCGTGTCGTAGGACACGATCGTCAGGGACGAGTTCCAGAACTTCGCCTCCTTCTCGGCGAACTGCGTCGAGACTTTCTCCAGCACGCCCGCATCCTGGCAGGCCGGGATGTTCGCGTCGAACGGGAAGGCGCGCTCCTCGGAGGGCTCGATGTCCTCCCGCGCCGAGCGCGCGAAGGCCGGCTGGAGGCAGCCGGCGAGGGTGAGGCCGACGCCGACGGCGACCGAGAGAGCGTTCGAGCGCATGGCGGGTGCTTTCCGCGAGGTGTCCTGCATCCGGCGACGTTGGCCCGGGGCACGCTCAAGTCAAGCCGGACGACCTTGGCGGCCACGCTTTCGCGATCCGGTGGGGCACGCGAGGCACACTCGTCGCTTCCTTGGCGCTCAGTAGATCGGCCCCGACGACAGCCCGGGGGCGGCCAGCGAAAGCGGCTCCTCGAATCCGCCCGGGTCTTCGCCGGGCAGGGCCGCCGCGACGCGCGGGGCGGGTCGTGCCGGCATCGGGCGCGGTGCGGGCGCCGAGGCGTAGGCCGAGGGCGCGACCGGGCGGGCCGGCGCGCGGGCGACCTGCGTCGGGCTCGCGGCGCGCGACGTCGGCGAGGCGCCGTAGGGATCGTCCTCCTCGATATCCACCGGGGCCTGC